>DASRYN010000244.1:0-19364 GCA_035687185.1 Pseudoxanthomonas sp.
GGCTCCCAGGTGAAGCCGGCGATGCGCCCGGCGAAGTGCGGCGCCTGCGGCCAGGGCTGCAGGTGCGGGGCGAACGCCAGCTTCGGCGCGACCGCTGCCGCCGGTGCGTCGCCCCCGGCGACGCGGCGCCCGTCCAGGTACAGGGCCAGGCGGCCGCCCTGGGCGACCGCGGCGACGAAGTGCCAGCGCCCGGGCTGCAGCCGCGCCTGCGATTCCACGCTGCGCCCGTCGCCGAACCAGAACCCGAGCGCACCGCCGTCGCTCTGGAAGAACCGCCCCGCGCCCTGCGGATCGCCGTGGCCGGCCAGCAGCATGCGCCCGGCGGGCACCTCGTCCGCGCGGACCCAGCCATGCACGGTCCAGTCCGCCGCCGCGCGCAGGGCTGAGGCCTCCGCCAGCGGCTTCTCCAGGCCGGTGCCCCCGGACAGCGCCTCCACGTTCCACGGCCCTTCGGTGGCGCCCGAGGGGCACGGCGCGAACAGCGCGGCAGCCAGCAGCCACCCGCACGCGTTGCGCAACACCCGATCCAACATCCGATCCTCCCCAGCCCGTGGCGTCTCCGGCGCGGCGGCGCAATCGCCCCCGCCTCTGCCGGCCTCAGGTAACGTTACCCAATGCCGCCCGCGGTTTCATCTTGCGCCGCAACACGGCGAGGGGAGGGCGGGGATCCGGGGTGGCGCGGCGGGCCGGCCGGCTCAGCCGGCCATCAGGTAGTGCGCGGCGATGCCGGCGAATACCGCCGCGCCGACCCAGTTGTTGTGCAGGAAGGCGCGGAAGCAGGGCCCGCGCTCGCGCCGGCGCGCGATCCAGAACTCCCACGCCACCAGCAGCGCGGCCACGCCCAGGCCGGCCCAGTAGGCCATGCCCAGCTGTGCCTGCCGCCCCGCGAGCGCGAGGGCAAGGAAGGCCAAGGCGTAGAGCACGCCCTGCGCGACCAGGTCCAGGTCGCCGAACAGGATGGCGGTGGACTTCGAACCGGCGCGGAGGTCGTCGTCGCGGTCGACCATCGCGTACCAGGTGTCGTAGGCGGTGGCCCACAGGATGTTGGCGCAGTACAACAGCCAGGCCAGCGCCGGCACCGTGCCCTGCACGGCGGCGAAGGCCATCGGGATGCCCCAGCCGAAGGCCATGCCCAGGTAGACCTGCGGCAGGTAGGTGTAGCGCTTCAGGTACGGATAGGTCGCCGCCAGGAACAGGCCGGCGAAGCTCAGCCACACCGTGAGCCGGTTCAGCGTCAGCACCAGGGCGAAGGCCACCAGCATCAGCACCGCGAACACCGCCAGGGCCTCCCGCCCGGACACCGCGCCGGTGGCCAGCGGGCGGCCGCGGGTGCGCTCGACCTGCGGGTCCAGCCAGCGGTCGGCATAGTCGTTGATCACGCAGCCGGCCGAGCGCGTGAGCCACACCCCGGCGGTGAACACGAACAGCGTCCACAGCGGCGGCGCGCCCCCGGCCGCCAGCCACAGCGCCCACCACGTCGGCCACAGCAGCAGCAGCACGCCGATGGGGCGGTCGCCGCGCACCAGCTTCCAGTACTGCCCCAGCCGCTCGCGCCAGCGGGGCACCGGCGCCGGGACCGGCGCCTCGAATCGTTCGTAACCCATGCCGGAAGTGTATCGGGTGGCGCGCCATGCGCCCTCTCGCTCGCCCGTCCGTGCACGGCCGGCATCCGCTCCCGTCAGCGCCGGGCGCCCCCTTGGGCGCACCACCCCGAGCGGCGCAGCCGTGCCCCGGTTGGGGACGGCCGCCACATCGGCTAAGCTATGCCGCTTCCGCGCGCCTGTAGCTCAGCCGGATAGAGTAGCGGCTTCCGAAGCCGTTGGTCGGGGGTTCGAATCCCTCCAGGCGCGCCATCCATGCCCTGCTCCGTGACCGGTACGCCCGCCGCCGGCAACGACCGCCCGCCCGGCTCGCCTGTCGTTCGAGACCGGCCGCCGGCGCATGCCCTTTCCACTTTGCGCTGCTGGCCAAGGCCCTGGGCGTAAGCATCGAAGAACTGGTGGGCGAAGAAGCCAGGCCCGGCAAGCGCGGCCCCGCGCCGAAGCTGCAACAGCAGCTGGAACGCATCGCCTCGCTACCGAAGGCGCGGCAGCGCGTCGTCAGCGAAGTGCTCGATTCGCTGCTCGCCCAAGGCGGACGCGGATAAGAAGAAGGGCCGGTTGCCCGGCCCTTCGGGTAGCCCAACAGCGGCACCCTTCCGAGCAGTCAGCATAGCGCCAACCAGGCCCACATGCGGCCCAGAACCCGGCCCGATTCCGGACCCGATTCGGGGCCCAATGTCAGCCGTGTGAGGACGCGGATTCAGGCCGGGATTCGGGCACGACTTCAGCAAAGGCGGCCGCCATCCTCGGATTCCGTTCCAGGTAGATCGGCAACAACGTTTCTTAATGAATATTGTCGAAGCTAATATTAAAGCCGAGGCCCTCCACGAACTCACTGCGCTCCAGCGCCTCCCGATAGTCCTCAAGGGTTAAAACCCCTGATGAGAAGCGCTGGAAGAAGTCTTCCACCTCAGCCCGGGGAACGTTGTAGCAATCTAGCTGCACGATCACACGCTTGCCCTTTGAGTCTGGGAAGCTTTCGGCCAACTGGCCGTCCAAAGCAGCATCAATGCAGCCGTACATGCGCTCCTGAATGCGACGCAATTGCTCATCAATCGGGCCTACCCAAGGACCTTCTTCGACTAGCACCATCTTCCATTCGTCCGGCGAATCGCCCTTGGCTACGAAATCAACAACTGTTGTGTGTTCATCACTCATATTCAGGCCCTAACACCCTGGACGATCCACGGTACAGGATTTCATTGTCGTGGGTTGCCCCGGTGGCAAGCCGGCCTTTTCCGCATTCTTACCGACCGGGGTGACCTGCCGACCCGCATCAATATCCGCTTTTAGCTTTCCTTGTCCCGTAGACAACTGGGCGCCTCCTGTCTTGGTCTCGACAACGCCTCTATCCTTAGTAACAAAGTCTGCTCTCGTGCGCGTTCCGTCACTAGTTTTGAATGTCACTTGCTCACCAGCAACGCTGTCACCCAACTTCGCGCGGGTAGCTGCTTCACCTGCCTTTCCTTGAGCCACATTATCCGCAAGCGTGGCTGCCTTTTTCCCCGCACCAGCCACATCTCCTGCATGTGCTGCTGCCCGAACACCAGAACCTAGCCCCGTAGCAAACGGGACTGCAGCACCAACAACATCTGCACCCAGTGCCGCCGCATTTGTCCAACTCGGCTCCGTCGCTAGTTTGTAGGCGCTGTAAGCGATAAAACCAACGTCTGCGACAGTATCGAGGATTCGACCATCTGGATCGGTGTACTTGTAGGGATTGCCGGCGGCGTACCAATAACGATTGAAGTATCTGATATCGCCGCCATACGCCGTCACTGGATCGATACTCAGGAACCGTCCGAGCTGGGGGTCATAGTAGCGCTGTTGCATGTATACCAGCCCGGTCCCCTTGTCCATCATGTGCCCGGTGTAGCCCGGCCGGTTGTCGTTGTTCCGGTTCAACATCTTCCCGTACGGCTCGTGCTCGGTCCGCTGCACGACACCGCCGCTCTCGTCCGTGGCGGCGATCGGGCTGCCCAGCGCATCGGTGTGCCGGTAGGTCACGGTCGCGGTGGTGCTGCCGATCGGCAGCCGACGGGAGGCCACCAGGCTCCCACCCAGCCACACATGCTGGAACCGCAACCCCTGCAGCTCGTCGCGCTGCCACAGCAGCTGGCCGTCCCGGCTGTACATCTCATACAGCAACCCGCCTTCGCTCACCGACAGCGTCCTGCGGCCCCACGCGTCGTACCGGTAGCTCTCCGTCCCCAACGCTGAGCGCAAGCGGTTGCCGTGGTCGAACTGGAACACCTGCCCGTTGCGGTTGTTCAGGTTGCCGCGCGCGTCGTAGCCCAGCCCGACGACGCTCGGGCCACCAGGGCCGTTGGTCACGTTCGTGAGCCGATTGTTTGCGTCGTACACGTACCGGTGGTCGCGACCGGCCACGGTGACCCGCGTCAGGTTGTCCAGCACGTCGTAGGCGTAGGTCGCCCCACCCGGATAAAGCGGCGAGCTCACCGTCAGCAGCCGGTCGCGGCCGTCATAACCCATGCTGCGCGTCTGCCGCCCCAGGCTGGTATGGTCGGTGATGGAAGCCACGTTGCCATTGCCGTCGTAGGCATAGCCCAGGTCGAGGACGCCCAGGCTGTCGGTGCTGCGCGCCGGCAACTGCCGGGCGTTCTGGGCCATGGTGTGCACCACGCCATTGCCGTAGGTGAACTGCTTGATCGCGCCGTTGGGGTAGTACTGCACCCCGGTGGCGAACGATCCGGCCTGCGTCGGTTGGCCCAGTGCGTTGGGGACGTAGTTCACCGTGAGGTCGGCAGGATACGTCAGGCTGGCCAGGTGTCCATTGGCGTTGTACCCGTACCCGATGGCCCAGGTGGTCGCCCCGGTCTGGACCTGGCTTTCGCCAGTGAGCAGCCGGCGCTTGTTGTAGGTATAGGCGTTGACCACCGTGCTGCTGCCGCCATCGTTGTACGTGGTGACCGAGGACGGGAGGCCGTCGGGGGTGTACGTCCAGCTCTGGCTGCCCTGGCTGCCCGGCACGCTCAGGGAGATGAGGCGGTTGCGCGAGTCGTAGGCACGGCTGATCTTCTGGCTGGCCGTCACGTTGGCGGTGTTGCAATCGGTCAGCGACGGGAGCGAAAGCCCGCTGGCCGACCAGCTCAGGTTGCCCGCGTTGTCGTAGGCCATCACCGTGGCACCCGTTTCGGGTTCGATCGTTTTGCAGAGCTCCTGGCGCGCGTTGTAGACATAGCGCCGGCTTACCGCCAGGGTGCCGCCAGCGTTGCGCTGGGTGATGGCGGTGGGCTTGCCGAATGCATCGCGGGCGATGTCGGTGTAGACGCCTTCCGGCTGAACGATGGATACCGGGTAGTCCTGGGTCGGCTGATCCCAGGCCTGGAAGCTGGTGGTGGTCTGGTTGCCCTTGGGGTCGGTGACCCGGGTCTGGAAGCCGGGCAGATACGTATAGGTGGTGGTGAGGGTGCCCAGCTCGGAGGTCTGACTGGTTGATACCGGGCGGCCGAGGACGTCGTATGCCGTCCAGGTCCCGGCACTGAGCGAATCGGTGGCTCCCGGATAGGACTGGAACGTCGTGCGACCTTCATGGTCGTAGGCAAAACGCTGGAAGCGGCGCGTCGCCGTCTCGTTCGCGGCGTCATACTCGCGCGTAAGCACCGGCCTCCACAGGCCGTCGTAATAGGTGATGTTACGGCCGTTGCCGGTCGATACCGTAAGGCGCCAGTGTCCGGCGGGTATGCCGTATTCGTCGGCAGCCACGCGGGCGAACGCCTGGGTGGTGGTGCTCCATGCAGTGCTGTCGCCCGTGGGATAGGTGATGGCGGACAGGCGACCCATGGAATCGTAGCCGTATCCGGTGGTGTATCCGTTCTCGTCGGTTACGGAGGTGATCCAGCCTGCGGCGCTTACGACCGCCAGCTGCGTGGTGTTGTCGGGATGGCGGATCGACCGTGGAATGCCCCTGTACCAATTGGACAGCGTGGTCGTCTGGTTGTTGCCGTCCTTGATGGTTGCGACGGTGCCGTCGGCGTTCCAGGTCAGGGTCTGCCGTAGGGCTCCGAACTTCTTGTAGGTCAGCTGCAGCGCGGAGACGGGGTCGTAGGTGAGCTCATGCTCGATCACCCCCGCCCGCGCCACCTGGCTGACCTGCCCCATGACCCACTTGGAGGGCATGTCGTGATACTGCCGGGTCTCGCTGCGCGAGTAGCCAAGCGTGCTTCCACGGGTAATCGCCAGAGGCCTGGCGAACGCGTCGAATGTCGTCGTGGTAGAGGCAAAGCTGGTGCCGTCCTGTTCCACCGTCGTGGAAACGAGGGGCCGATGCTGGGCCTCCGCCCATCCGTCCGAGTAGAAGCGGGTGCTGGCGCCGAACCTGGTGGGATAGGGCGTTCCGGTCTGTGCCAGGTCGTAGGCATGGCGGAGGGTCGAAATCGCGGTGTCGGCACCGGTGCCCTTGACCACGCGCAGCAGCTTGCCTTCGTTGTACTTGAAGGTGTTGCCGTAGTAGTGGCGCTCCCAGCTGCCATCCGGGGCCGTGACCGTGGTGATGCTTGCGCTCGCACAGCTATCGGAGGTGCACACCGGATCGGAGCACTGGGTGCCGGGCAGGGAGCAGACCGGGTACTGTCGCGTCGCGCCGCCCCGGAACACGTAGCTGAAGTTGGGTTGATACGCGTATGTCCATGTCATCGCGGGCAGGGCGGGCCCGGAAACCGACTTGGATTTCAAGGTCAGGCTGTAGAAACTGGAGGGGTACAACGGAACGTCGTCGTTTACGTCGTTGTTGGTTCCCGGCGTCGCATCGGCAGGCGTGGTGGTCACGTTCCTGCAGCTGAGCGGAACGCTGGCGCGTCCATGCCGGGTCGTGAACACGCGGTAGGTCGCCGTGGCGCCGGCCGGATGCGAGACCGTCCCGACCGGCTCGTCGAACTCGTTCTCGGGGAGCTGGCCCATGGTGCAGGTGCGGATGATTTCCCCTGGGGTTACCACCTCGGAGAACTTGATTTCCGCGTCGGTGAACTGGGCCAGCCCGAGTGTCCATTTGCTCGCATCGGGCAGCGTGACCTGTGAAAGCGTCGGCCGCCCCTTGGGCGTGGTCTGGTAGGCATAGGACCAGGTACGGCTGCCATCGCTCACGGCGCTGACGCGATTGCCGGAGTATGTGAACGAGACCTGCCTGCCATCGCTGGAGGAGATGGTCGTCAGCTTGGCCGGCGCGTTCCAGGCGTTCGTGTAGGTGTACGTAACATAATTGCCGAAGCGGTCCTCGACCCGCGTGGCGTAGAGCACGTTCTTGCGAAGCGCGAATGAGGCGGGACGGTGCGGATAGTTGCTCAGGCTGGTGTTCAGCGCGGGCTCGACGTACTGCGCCATCCAGTCGAACCAGTATCGGGTTCCGGAGGAGTCGATCGCCAGGAAGCCTTCGCCCGTGGTGTTCTTCACGGTCGCCAGGCACGAGAAATGGACCATGCCGTCCGCCGTAACCCAGCGATAATCGACGCCATTGGTCGGCCGCTGCGTGCCGGCTTCCTGCCGGAGCATCTCGCCGGAGGCCACGCCCGGTATGGACACGTTTATGCCCCGCCAGAAATCGCCGACCCGGAGGTCGCCCCCGAGAGTAGAGGCAGCCTGCGTCGGTGCACCATCCGCACTGGAGCATCGCGTCGCCGGCGAGTTGTGGTCTACCACCCAGTTGGTGGCGAATACGGCATTGATGTTGGGTACCTCGATGTCCCAGTCACCGAACATGAAGTTGTCCGCGACCTTCTTGCTCCTGACCTCGTAGGATCGGGTCACGGCCACCGGCAGCGCGTTGTTGCCCGGGATGCTGACATCGGTGACCGAGAACGACAGCGCGCCGTGGGCCAGGCTGACGCGGTCGCCGAACGCGTCGGCTCGCAGCGGTGCCAACTTCCTGCTGGCATCCAGGCGTTGCGAATAGCGCTCCCAGACGAATTCGCTCTGCGCGGTTGCGTCGGCCGCGACGGCCCCCAGGACAAGCGTCGCAAGCAAGCGAAAGTGCATGTTGTGCCCCCCGGCCGCGAAGGCCGTCATTCCATGGCTGGTTGGATGCGCGGGCGAACCCGCACGCTCATTCGATGGCGTTCTCGCCCACCACTTCGCCGGTTTCCGCGTCCAGGTAGATTTCGAAGACGCGTCCGCCCTCGAGTTGCCTGGCCCTCGCTTCTCCGAGGTAGATCACCAGGTAGCCGACCGGCACCTTGCGGTCCTTGAGGGGCTTGACCCTGTACTCGTGCGGTTCCCAGCCACGGGTCACGCGGACGTAGTCGGCGACGAGGGCTTCGACCCGGCCCGGTGGCAGTTCCGAGTAGGTGCGGTCCTTGATGAAGTTCTGTGCCGTTGCGGCACCGGGCATCGCCAATGCGAAGGCGACGACGAGCGCGAAAAGTCTGTCCATGACCTCTCCGGGCGATGCGTGCGGATTCCCCAAGGGCGCGGCTGGGCCGGACCCGGGCGGACTACAGCACGTCACCAGCATCCTTTCAAGTGGCTCCGACGGGCGCCCCGGGGCGCCCCGCACCCCCCGCCTTCATTCCCCGCCCACGCCCCCGTGGCCAAGCTGGCGGCAGCTCCCGCGGAGAGTCGCCATGCGCCATCCCTGCCGTTTCCTCCCTGTCGCCTTCGCCGCCGCCGTGCTGGCCGGCTGCACCACCGCGCCGCGCGTGGCGCGGGTGGAACCGATCGACGGCGTGATTTCCGGGCAGTGCCACGTGGACAAGGTCCGCGGCGCGGTGGGGCTGGCGGCCGCGGCTCCCACCATCGAGCGCGCGCGGATCGACAGCGACAGCACGCAGGTACTGGTCGTGCCCGGCGCGCCGGACCGCCCGGCCAGCGCCACCCTGCCCGAGCCGGCCGTGCCCGCCGCCGGCGGCCCGCGCCTGATCATCGAGACGGGTGACAACAACGCCATCACGGCGATGCGCTGCGGCTGAGCGGGGCACGCGTGCCGCGGCGTCCGCGCCGGGCCGAGGACGCCGTGGTGGCCTGGGGCCGGGCGCGGACCGGCCGCGGGCGCCCGCCATGGGCACGGCGCAGGAACGCCAGCGCCGCACGCTCCCATTGCCGTTGCCCGCGGCAGCCGGTGCAGTCGCGCAGCAGGCGGCCCTCGCGCCAGCCGTCGAACACGCAGGGGTCGATGTAGGCGCTGCGGCACACCGCGGGGGTGTTGCCCAGCGCGGCGGCCACCTGGCGCACCACGTCCACCTGCTGCCGCGCGCAGTCGCGGTCCGCGGCGGCGGCCTCGCCGAGCGCCGCCAGGCCGCGCATGGCCGCCAGGGTGCCGCCCCAGGTGCGGAAGTCCTTGGCGGTGAAGTCCTGGCCCATGGCCTGGCGCAGGTACTCGTTGACCTGCGCGGACTGCACCGGCACCAGCGCGCCGTCGTCGTCGCGGTACTGGAACAGGGCGTGGCCCGGCAGCTCGCGGCAGCGTCGGACCAGGCCGGCCAGGCGCCGGTCGTCGATCACCGCCTCCTGCCACTGGCCGCCCTTGCCGCGGAAGGCGATGCGCGCTCGCCCGCCGGCGAGGAAGGCGACGTGGCGGTTGCGCAGCGTGGTCAGCCCGTAGGAACCGTTCTGGCGGCGGTAGCTGTCGTTGCCGATGCGCAGCAGGGTCTCGTCCATCACCGCCACGACGATGGCCAGCACCTTCTCCCGCGGATGGCCGGGCAGCGCCAGGTCGCGGCGCAGGCGCCGGCGCAGGGCCGGCAGCGCCTGGCCGAAGGCCACGATGCGCTCGAACTTGCCGGCGCCGCGCCGCCGCGTCCACTCCGGGTGGTAGCGGTACTGCTTGCGCCCGCGCGCGTCGCGCCCGGTGGCCTGGAGGTGGCCGCGCGGGTCGGGGCAGATCCACACCTCGCGCCAGGCCGGCGGGATCGCCAGCGCGCGGATGCGGGCGAGCGTGGCCGCGTCGCGCACCGGGCGGCCGTCGTCATGGCGGTAGGCGAAGCCGCGGCCGCAGCGGCGGCGGCGGATGCCGGGCGCATCGTCGGCCACGTGCACCAGGCCGGGGAGCGGGGCGGATGCGGGCGGTGCATGGGCGGGGGCGGGCACGTCGGGCTCCTGTCGCGGCACCGGCAGTGTCGGCGCCGCGCCGCAGCGGCCGCGTCAATGCGGTTAACGCATCGCGAATGCGGGCTGCTGCAAGCTGTCGGTTCCTTCCACCGGGAGCGACCATGAGCCCACGCCACCTCCGCCTTTGCCTGGCTGCGATGCTGGCCAGCGCCGCCGCGGCGTGCAGCGTCGACGGCGCGCAGGGAACCGACGAGGCCGAGCAGGAGCAGGCCGAGGTCGCCGCGCGGCAGGCGGCCGACGCCGCGGCGCAGCCGGCGCAGGCCGCGCCGCCGGCGCCCAGCTGCGACGCCAGCCAGGTGCAGGGCCGCATCGGCCAGGCCGCCGACGAGGCCGGGCTGGAGCAGGCGCGCCAGGACGCGGGCGCCGAGCGCCTGCGCGTGCTGCGTCCGGGGCAGGTGGTGACGCTGGAATTCGACGGTGCGCGGCTGAACGTGGAGGTCGATGCCAACGACCGCATCGTGGCCCTGCGCTGCGGCTGATCGGGCGTCGCCGCGCGCGCCGGAAAAGTAACGCGCGCGACCATGTGACAGGCAGGTTGCGGCACCGCAACAACTGTGCTTTAGTCGGAATTCCGGTGGCATTCAGGTAGCGTCAGTTTCGAAGGAAACTGTGCGCGGTGCCGCCTTCACTCCGCTTCCGGAATCCAGCGCTCCGGCAAGTCAGTTTTTCGAGGCACAGATGGCCCTCCGCAATCGCCACGGGCTCCCGGACCAGCACGGGCTCCACGACCCCAACTCCGAACGCGACGCGTGCGGCTTCGGCATGATCGCGCAGCTCGACGACCAGCCCTCGCGCGCGCTCGTCGACACCGCCATCGCCGCGCTCTCGCGGATGACCCACCGCGGCGGCGTGGCCGCCGACGGCCTGACCGGGGACGGCTGCGGCCTGCTGATCCGCAAACCGTCGGCGTTCCTGCGCGCGCTCGCGCAGGAGGCGGGCATCGCGATCGCCGAGGGCGCGCGCTTCGCCGCGGGCCTGGTGTTCCTGCCGCACGACGACGCCCAGGCCGCGCACTGCCGCGACGTGCTCGAGGGCGAACTGCATCGCGTGGGCGTGGCGGTGAAGGGCTGGCGCGTGCCGCCGACCGACCCGGGCGTGTGCGGCCAGCTGGCGCGCGACACCCTGCCGGTGATCCAGCAGCTGTTCGTGGAGGCCGGCGCCGGCCAGGACGACGACGCCTTCGCCGTGGCCCTGTTCCTGGCGCGCCGCCGCGCCGAGCAGCGCCTGCGCGAGGTGCCCGACTTCTACGTGGTCACGCTCTCGCCGCACGCGATCGGCTACAAGGGCATGGTGCTGCCGGACAAGCTGGCGCGCTTCTACCCGGACCTGCTGCGCAGCGACCTGACCTCCAGCGCCATCGTCTTCCACCAGCGCTTCTCCACCAACACGCTGCCGCGCTGGCCGCTGGCGCACCCGTTCCGCATGCTCGCCCACAACGGCGAGATCAACACCATCGAGGGCAACCGCCGCTGGGCGCAGGCCCGCGGCAAGGTGTGGAAGACGCCCCGGTTCGACCTGGGCGAGTTCGACCCCATCGTGTCCATGCACGGCTCGGACTCGCAGAGCCTGGACAACATGCTGGAGCTGCTGGTGGCCGGCGGCATGGACCTGATCCAGGCCCTGCGCATCCTGGTGCCGCCGGCGACCCAGTCGCTGGAGTTCAAGGACGCCGACCTGGCCGCCTTCTACGAGTTCTACGCGCTCAACACCGAGCCGTGGGACGGCCCGGCGGGCATCGTCTCGCTGGACGCGCGCTACGCCGCCTGCACCCTGGACCGCAACGGCCTGCGCCCCTCGCGCTGGCTGCTGACCTCCGACCGCCACTTCATCGTGGCCAGCGAGGCCGGCGTGTGGGAGGTGCCGACCGAGCGCGTGGTGCGCAAGGGCAAGCTCGGCCCGGGCGAGATGATCGCCATCGACCTGCGCCGCGGCGACCTGCTCGACTCGGAGGCCATCGACCGCATCAACCGCGGCCGCGCCCCGTACAAGCAGTGGCTGCACCAGGGCGTGACCTACCTGCAGACCGAGCTGATCGACCCGTCGCTGGCCGAGGAGCCGTTCGACGAGAAGACCCTGCGCAGCTACCACAAGCTGTTCCAGCTCACCACCGAGGAGGTGGAGCAGGTGCTGCGGCCGATGGCCGAGACCGAGCAGGAGGCCACCGGCAGCATGGGCGACGACACGCCCATGGCGGTGCTGAGCCAGCGCGCGCGGCCGCTGTACGACTACTTCCGCCAGGCGTTCGCGCAGGTGACCAACCCGCCGATCGACCCGCTGCGGGAAGACTGCGTGATGTCGCTGGCCACCCAGCTGGGCAAGGAAACCAACATCTTCCATGCCGGGCCGGAGACGGTGAACCACATCATCCTCAACTCGCCGGTGCTGAGCCAGCGCAAGCTGAGGCAGATCCTGAAGATGGCGCCGTACGACCGCCAGCACGCCCAGATCGACCTGTCGTATGCCCCCGAGGAAGGGCTCAAGGCCGGCATCGAGCGCATCTGCCGCGAGGCCGAACAGGCCGCGCGCGAGGGCAAGGTCATGCTGCTGCTGACCGACCGCTACCCGGTGCCGGGGCGGCCGATGGTCCACGCGCTGCTGGCCACCGGCGCGGTGCACCACCACCTGTGCAACCGCGGCCTGCGCTGCGACGTGAACCTGATCGTCGAGACCGGCACCGCGCGCGACGCGCACCACATGGCCTGCCTGCTGGGCTACGGCGCCACCGCGGTGTACCCGTACCTGTCGTACCAGACCCTGTTCGACATGGGCCGGCGCGGCATCCTGCAGCTGAAGAAGGGCGGCGAGACCGCGCAGGTCGGGCGCAGCTACCGCAAGGGCATCTACAAGGGCCTGTCGAAGATCATCTCCAAGATGGGCATCAGCACCATCGCCAGCTACCGCGGCGCGCAGCTGTTCGAGATCGTCGGGCTGGACCGCGAGGTGGTGGACCTGTGCTTCGGCGGCACGCCCTCGCGCGTGGGCGGCGCCGGCTTCGCGCGCCTGGACGGGGACGCCCGGGCGCTGTCCGAGGCGGCCTGGAACGACCTGAAGAAGCCCGAGGTGGGCGGCCTGATCAAGTACGTCCACGGCGGCGAGTACCACATGTACAACCCGGACGTGGTCATGACCCTGCAGCGGGCCACGCGCACCGGCGACCCGGCCGACTGGCAGCGCTACACCGAGGCGGTGCATTCGCGCCCGCCGTCGGCGCTGCGCGACCTGCTGGAGCTGCGCCGGGCCGAGACCCCGGCCCCGCTGGAGGAGGTCGCCCCCGCCTCGGACCTGCTGCGCCGCTTCGACACCGCGGCCATCAGCCTGGGCGCGCTCTCGCCCGAGGCGCACGAGGCGCTGGCGATCGCCATGAACCGGCTGGGCGGGCGCTCCAACTCCGGCGAGGGCGGCGAGGACCCGGTGCGCTACGGCACCGAGAAGCGCTCCAAGATCAAGCAGGTGGCCTCCGGCCGCTTCGGCGTCACCCCCGAGTACCTGGTCAACGCCGAGGTGCTGCAGATCAAGATCGCCCAGGGCGCCAAGCCGGGCGAGGGCGGCCAGCTGCCGGGGCACAAGGTCAACGAGCTGATCGCGCGCCTGCGCTACGCGCGGCCGGGCATCGGCCTGATCAGCCCGCCGCCGCACCACGACATCTATTCCATCGAGGACCTGGCGCAGCTGATCTACGACCTCAAGCAGGTCAACCCGCAGGCGCTGGTCTCGGTCAAACTGGTCAGCCATGCCGGCGTGGGCACGATCGCGGCTGGCGTGGTCAAGGCCGGCGCGGACCTGATCACCGTCTCCGGCCACGACGGCGGCACCGGCGCCAGCCCCATCAGCTCCATCCGCTACGCCGGCGGGCCGTGGGAGCTGGGCGTGGCCGAGTCGCACCAGGCGCTGGTGGCCAACGACCTGCGCGACCGCGCCATCCTGCAGACCGACGGCGGGCTGAAGACCGGCCTGGACGTGGTCAAGGCGGCGCTGCTGGGTGCCGACAGCTTCGGCTTCGGCACCGCGCCGATGATCGTGCTGGGCTGCAAGTACCTGCGCATCTGCCACCTCAACAACTGCGCCACCGGCGTGGCCACCCAGGACGAGCGCCTGCGCGCGGACCACTTCACCGGCCTGCCCGAGCGCGTGGAGAACTTCTTCCGCCTGCTGGCCGAGGAAGTGCGGCAGTGGCTGTCGTACCTGGGCGCGCGCTCGCTGGACGAGATCGTCGGCCGCACCGACCTGCTGCGCCAGCTCGACGCCGCCCCGCGCGAGGGCGTGCGGCTGGACCTGTCGCGCCTGCTGGCCGGGGCGCCGCGCGAGGAGGAGCGCTGCGCGGCCGCGCGCCTGTACGAGTCGCCCGACAGCCTGGCCACCCAGCTGGACCTGCAGCTGGCCGACGCCATCGCCCACAAGCGCGGCGGCGAGCACCGCTACCTGATCCACAACACCGACCGCAGCATCGGCGCGCGCCTGTCCGGCGCGATCGCCCGCGCCCACGGCAACCAGGGCATGGCCGACGCGCCCATCACCCTGCACTTCCGCGGCACCTCCGGGCAGAGCTTCGGCGCGTTCAACGCCGGCGGCCTGCACATGGAGCTGGAGGGCGAGGCCAACGACTACGTCGGCAAGGGCATGGCCGGCGGCCGGCTGGTGATCCGCCCGCCGCGCGGGGCGCGCTTCGAGGCGCGCAGCACGCCGATCCTCGGCAACACCTGCCTATACGGCGCCACCGGCGGCGAGCTGTTCGCCGCCGGCCGCGCCGGCGAGCGCTTCGGCGTGCGCAACTCCGGCGCGCTGGCGGTGATCGAGGGCGCCGGCGACCACTGCTGCGAGTACATGACCGGCGGCGTGGTGCTGGTGCTGGGCAAGGTGGGCCTGAACTTCGGCGCCGGCTTCACCGGCGGCCTGGCCTACGTGCTGGACCTGGACCGCGACTTCGTCGACCGCTACAACCACGAGCTGATCGACATCCACCGCATCAGCCCGGAAGGCTTCGAGAACCACCGCCAGCACCTGCACGGCCTGGTCAAGCGCCACCGCGAGCTGACCGGCAGCATCTGGGCGCAGCAGATCCTGGACGAGTTCCGCGACTACGTGGGCAAGTTCTGGCTGGTCAAGCCCAAGGCCGCGAGCATCGAGTCGCTGGCCGACACGCTGAGGCGGGCGGCGTGAGCGCCGCGTCCGCCGGGGCCGGGCCGGGGCCGCGGAGGCGCAAACGCGCCTCCCGTCCCGCCGCCGCGTCCCCCATTCCCGCCCCCGAATCCCGAAGCCCGTCGCCATGAGCCGCAAGCACGTTTTCCAGTTCCTCGACCTGCCGCGGGAGATGCCCCGGCGCATCCCCGTCGAGCTGCGCACCGCCGGCGACTGGGGCGAGCTGTACGGCAAGTTCGGCCAGCCCGAAGCCTCGCACCAGGCCGGCCGCTGCCTGGACTGCGGCAACCCCTACTGCAGCTGGAAGTGCCCGGTGCACAATGCCATCCCGCAGTGGCTGCAGCTGGTGCAGGAGAACCGCATCCTCGAGGCGGCCGAGCTGTGCCACAGCACCAACCCGCTGCCGGAAGTGTGCGGCCGCGTCTGCCCGCAGGACCGCCTGTGCGAGGGCAGCTGCACCCTCAACGACGGCTTCGGCGCGGTCACCATCGGCGCGGTGGAGAAGTACATCGTCGACACCGCCTTCGAGCGCGGCTGGCGCCCGGACCTGTCCGAGGTGGCGCCCACCGGCCGCCGCGTGGCCGTGGTCGGCGCCGGCCCGGCCGGCATCGGCTGCGCCGACCGCCTGGCCCGCGCCGGCATCCAGGCCGTGGTCTACGACCGCTACGAGCAGATCGGCGGCCTGCTGCAGTTCGGCATCCCCACCTTCAAGCTCGACAAGGCCGTCATCGCCCGCCGCCGCGAGGTGCTGGAGGGCATGGGCATCGAGTTCCGCCTGGGCGTGGAGGTCGGCCGCGACGTGACCCTGCAGCAGCTGCTGCAGGAGTACGACGCGGTGTTCCTGGGCACCGGCGCCTACCGCTACACCGATGGCGGCCTGCCCGGCCAGGAGGCCGAAGGCGTGCTGCCGGCGCTGCCGTTCCTGGTGCAGAACGGGCGCATCGTGGCCGGCAACGACCCGGCCGGCCGGCCGATCGCCGGCTGGGAAGACCGGATCAAGCTGCCCGACCTGTCCGGCCGCCGCGTGGTCGTGCTCGGCGGCGGCGACACCGGCATGGACTGCGTGCGCAGCGCCATCCGCCTGGGCGCCGGCCGCGTCACCTGCGCCTACCGCCGCGACGAGGCCAGCATGCCGGGGTCGGCGCGGGAGGTGGCCAACGCCCGCGAGGAGGGCGTGCGCTTCCTGTTCAACCGCCAGCCGCTGGCGATCGAGGCCGACGCCCAGAACCGCGTCACCGGCGTGCGCGTGGTCGAGACGCGGCTGGGCGAGCCGGACGCGCGCGGCCGCCGCGTGGCGGTGCCGGTGGAAGGCAGCGAGTCGGTGATCGAGGCCGACGTGGTGGTCATCGCCTTCGGCTTCTCGCCGGAGGTGCCGGAGTGGATGCGCGCGCTCGGCATCGAGGGCACGCCCAACGGCCGCATCGTCGCCGGCGGCGCGGGCCGCCTGCCGTACCAGACCTCGCATCCGCGCGTGTTCGCCGGCGGCGACGCGGTGCGCGGCGCCGACCTGGTGGTCACCGCCGTGGCCGAGGGTCGCGACGCGGCGCAGTCCATCGCCGAACTGCTGGGCGCCCAGCCGCCGGCGCGCACGCCGCAGTACGCCGAAGCGGCCGCCTGAGGCGATGCCCCCGTTGCGGGCCCGGCCGGTACGGGCCTGCAGCGGTTCGCCTCCGGGCTGGGCCAGAATGGGGCCATGACGGCTCTTGCCCTGCTCCGGCGCCTGGCGCTGCTCCCGCTGCTGGCGTGCGCGCCCGCCCATGCCGGCGACATCGACCGGCGGATCGCGGTGACCATCGACGACCTGCCCTGGCAGCGCGCCGGGGCCGTTCCCGCTCCCGTGCTGAGGCAGCGGCACGACCGGCTGATGGCGCAGCTGGCGCAGGCCGGCGTGCCGGCCACCGGCTTCGTCAACGAAATCAAGCTGGAAGTGGACGGCAGGGTCGCGCCGGAACGGGTGGCGATGCTGCGCGACTGGCTCGAGGCCGGCCACACCCTGGGCAACCACGGCTACAGCCATCCGCGGATCGACGACATCGGCGCGCGCGCCTACTGCGGGGACATCGAACGCGGCGAGCAGGTGCTGCGTCCACTGCTGCGGGAGTACGGGCAGGCGCCGCGCTGGTTCCGGCATCCGTACCTGCGCGCCGGCCGCGACGCCGCCGACCGCGTGGTCCTGCAGTCCTGCCTGGAGCGGCTGGGCTACGAGGTCGCGCCGGTCACGGTGGACAACAGCGAGTGGATCTGGGCGTCCGCCTATGCGCGCGTGCTCGACGGCGCCGTGCAGGTGGACGACCGCGAGGCAGCGCTCGAGCGCCTGCGCCGCGGCTACGTGCCCTACATGCTCAACAAGGTCGATTACTACGAGCGCCAGTCCATCGACCTGCTGGGCCGGGCCGTGCCCCAGGTCTGGCTGCTGCATGCGAACGAGCTCAATGCCGCGGCCTATGCCGGGCTGGTGGCGGGCGTGCAGCGTCGCGGCTACCGGGTGGTGACCCTGGACGAAGCCATGCGGGACCCGGCCTACGCGCGCGGCGAGGGGGGCTACACCGGCGCGCGCGGCATCAGCTGGCTGCACCGCTGGGCGCTGGCCGAGGGCAGGCCACCGGCGTTCTTCGCCGGGGAGCCGACGGTGCCCCGCTGGGTGCTGGACCTGGCGGGGATGGCGTCGGAATGAAGCGCAAGCGGTACGCCCGCGCCGGCGCAGGCGTGTTGTCGTGAACACCCTGCAGCGCGTGTGGCGCGACCAGTCCGTGTCGGCGATCGCCGCGGGCTTCGTCACCGTGCTGGTGGGCTTCGCCAGCTCGGCCGCCATCGTGTTCCAGGCCGCGCAGGCGCTGGGCGCCACGCCCGCGCAGGCCGCCTCGTGGATGTGGGCGCTGGGCATCGGCATGGGCGCCACCTGCATCGGGCTGTCGCTGCGCTGGCGCATGCCGGTGGTGACCGCCTGGTCCACGCCGGGCGCGGCGGTGCTGGTCACCAGCGCAGCCGGTGTGCCGATGGCCGAGGCGGTGGGCGGCTTCCTGCTGTCGGCGCTGCTGATCGCGGTGGCCGGCTTCTCCGGGCTGTTCGAGCGGGCGCTGGGGCGCATCCCGCTGTCGCTGGCCTCGGGGCTGTTCGCCGGCGTGCTGCTGCGCTTCGGCGTGGACGCCTTCGCCGCCATCCAGGCGCAGCCGGCGCTGGTGCTGGCGATGCTGGCCGCCTACCTGGCGGCGCGCCGCGCGCGCTCGCGGTACGCGGTGATCCTGGCGCTGCTGGCCGGCATCGCGGTGGCCGCGGCCGGCGGGCAGCTGCACGCCGGCGCGCTGCGCCTGGAGCTGGCGCGGCCGGAATGGACCACGCCGCGCCTGAGCCTGCCGGCGGTGCTGGGCGTGGCCCTGCCGCTGTTCGTGGTGACCATGGCCTCGCAGAACGTGCCCGGCGTGGCCGCGGCGCAGGCCTCGGGCTACCGGCTGCCGCTGTCGCCGGCCATCGGCTGGATCGGCGTGGCCAACGTGCTGCTGGCGCCGTTCGGCGGCTACGCGCTCAACCTGGCGGCGATCACCGCGGCCATCTGCATGGGGCCGGAGGCCCACCCGGACCCGGCGCGGCGCTACGTGGCCGCGGTGTGGGCGGGCGTGTTCTACCTGCTGGTGGGCGTGTTCGGCGCCACGGTGGCGGGGCTGTTCGCGGCCTTCCCGCCGGCGCTGGTGGTGGCCATCGCCGGCATCGCCCTGCTCGGCACGCTGGGCAACAGCCTGGCGGCCGCGCTGCGCGAGGAGGGCGAACGCGAGGCCGCGCTGGTGGCCATGCTGGTGACCGCGTCGGGCCTGTCCCTGCTGGGCGTGGGCTCGGCGTTCTGGGGCCTGGTCGCCGGCGTGCTCGTGCGCACGGCGTTGCGCGCCAGGCCGCCGGGCTGAGCGCGGGTCACGTCGCTGTCATCGCCGCCCGCGAAACTCCCCCGCGCTTCGGACAAGGGGGAAGGCGATGGCGGTTTCGACGATGCGCGCGGTGCTGGCCCTGCTGCTCCTGCTGGCGGCAGTGCCGGCGCGCGCGCAGGACGACGCCGAGCGGCTGCGCATCCACGGCTCGTACACCATGGGGCAGGCGCTGGTGCCGGCGCTGGTGGAAGACTGGCTGCGCACGCTCGACTACCGCCAGATCCGCCGCGTGCCGCGCGCACAGGGCGTGCTGGAGATCCATGCCAGCCGCGACGGCGAACCGCTGGTGGTCGAGATCGCCGGTCGTGGCGCGGCGGCGGGCTTCGCCGCGCTGGTCGACGGACGCAGCGAGCTGGCCATGCTCACCCGACCGCCCACCGCGCGCGAGCGCGACGCCGGCTGGCAGCTGGGCGACCTGGACTCGCCCGACCAGCAGTTCCTGGTCGCGCTCAACGCCGCGCGCGTGGTGGTCCACCGCGACAACCCCCTGCAGGGCATCGACGTGGCGCAGCTGCGCGCGCTGCTGGCCGGCCAAGCGCGCGACTGGAGCGCGCTCGGCGGCCGCGGCGGTGCGGTGCGCGTGCACCTGGGCCCGCCCGGCGGCGGCCTGGACGGCTTCCTGCGCGAGCGCCTCGGCCGCGAGCTGCGCCCG
>DASRYN010000245.1:0-5135 GCA_035687185.1 Pseudoxanthomonas sp.
ATCCGCGCGCAATAGCCGCCGCGGGCCTGCGGCCGCAGGCGACCGCTCCGGCCCCGTACCCGCAGAGGAGTGCACATCCGATGACCCGTACCGCCTTCATCACCGGCGCCACGTCCGGCTTCGGACTGGCGGCCGCGCGGCGCTTCGTCGCCGCCGGCTGGAACGTGGTGGCCACCGGCCGCCGCGCCGAACGGCTGCAGGCGCTGGTGGACGAACTGGGCGCGGCCCGCGTGCACCCGGCCGCGTTCGACGTGCGCGACGCGGCGGCGATGGACGCGGCGCTGGCGGCGTTGCCCGCGGGCTTCGGCGACATCGACGTGCTGGTCAACAACGCCGGCCTGGCGCTGGGCACCGCGCCGGCGCAGCAGGCCAGCCTGGACGACTGGCGCACGATGATCGACACCAACGTCACCGCGCTGGTCACCCTCACCCACCGCCTGCTGCCGCGGCTGGTCGAGCGCAAGGGCGTGGTGATCAACGTCAGCTCGGTGGCGGGCGTGTACCCGTACCCGGGCGGCAACGTCTACGGCGGCACCAAGGCCTTCGTCAGCCAATTCTCGCTCAACCTGCGCACGGACCTGCACGGCACCGGCGTGCGCGTGACGACCATCGAGCCGGGCATGGCCGAGACCGAGTTCACGCTGGTGCGCACCCACGGCAACCAGGCCGCCTCGGACGCGCTCTACCAGGGCGCCAACCCGATGACCGCCGAGGACATCGCCGAGCAGATCTGGTACGTCGCCACCCTGCCGCCGCACCTCAACATCAACCGCTTGGAAATCATGCCGGTGACGCAGAGCTTCGCCGGGTTCCAGGTGTTCCGCGGCTGAGCGTCGCAGCGGACGGCGGTTCAGCGGGCGCCACGCGCCCGCCGCGCGCCGTTCCGGCCGGTGCCGGTTCCCGACGGCGACGGGTCACCGGCGCGGTCAGTCCGTCGCGACCAAGCTCATGGTCGAGGCCTCTTCCCTGCCGTCGACCCGGTAGACCTCTTCCTTGCGGATGCGGGTGTCGTCGATGCGGGTGAACGCCATGCGGACCATGTGCGGTTCATCCGGGCTTGCCAGGTTCGTGACATCCAGGAACCGGAACTCGATCCGGTCGCCGCGTTTTTCCGTCGCGATCAACCTGGGCTGGTTGCCGCGCGCGCAGTAGTGCGTGGCCATCAGGCGGTCGCGGTCGGCATGGATGACGGTCTGCGTGGCCTGCTTCTGCGGATCGCCGTGAACTTCCACCAGCGCCGAATCGCGCGAAATGAAGTGGTAGCGCAGCCGGAACGCCTCCTCCCGCTCGTTCGCCGGATGCTCCAGCCGCCAGGTGCCCTGCAGGAACTTCAGGTCCTGCAGGGTGACTGCCGGACCGGCGATGGCCGGGCCCATGCCACCCAGCAGGAACGCGGCGAGCACCAGCAAGCTCTTCATCGGCAATTCCATCCTCGACCGGGACGCGCGTCGGCCGCCGGCGGGCGTGGGAACTCGAGCGCGCTTCCGGGCAGTCTCGCCGGCGGCCGGCCGCGGCGCAAGCGCCGGTCGGGCACGCGACACGACGCCGGCCATCGCCGCACGGCTCACGCCGAAGCCGCGTGGTCCTGCGGCAACGACAGCGGCTTGCCGAATCGCGATTCGAACCACGCCGCAGCCGCCTCCACGCTGTCGAACACGCCGCCGGGGACGCCGAACGCCGCCTCCACGCTCATGTGCTTCATGCGTTCGTAGGCCTCGGGCGGCAGCACCACGTTCATCATCGCGGTGACGTGGCGGCGGATGGCGTCGGCGGCGCCGTCGCGCAGCCATTGCTTGGTCACTCTTCCCACGCCCTCGGGATGCACCAGCGCGTCTTCGTCGTGGAACACGCGCAGGGCCACGAAGTCCGCCTCGCACGCGAACAGCGCATTCCACCGCTGCAGCGAGCCTTCGTGGTCGGCCAGGCTTTGCACGCCGGCGAATTCGAAGACCACCACCGGCCAGGCGCTTT
The DNA here is from genome assembly GCA_035687185.1 of Pseudoxanthomonas sp. Taxonomy (GTDB): domain Bacteria; phylum Pseudomonadota; class Gammaproteobacteria; order Xanthomonadales; family Xanthomonadaceae; genus Pseudoxanthomonas. The sequence goes on from DASRYN010000245.1 coordinate 1,972, forward strand.
CGTCGATCCGGTACATGGGCGACCTCAGTAGTCCAGCTGGATGCCGGCAAGGATGGAGCGGGGCTGCAGCAGCACCGCCGAGTCGAATGCGTCGTCGGGCAGCACCGACCCGGCCGGCGCCACGCCCGGATACCGCGCCACCGCCTTGTCGGTGTCGAACAGGTTCTTGGCCGAGACGAACCAGCGCGCGCGGCCGATGCGATAGGACAGCTGCGCGTCGGCCACCAGGTAGGGATCGGTCCTGCCGCGCGGCCGGTTGTTCACGTCGCTGTAGTAGCCGTCCGACCAGCGCGAGGCCAACCCCAGCTGCCAGCCGCCGCGCGTCCACGACAAACCGGCGCTGGCGGTGAAGGACGGCGCCGCGGGCAGGCGGTTGTCTTCGATGCCCGAACCGGGAAAGTCCGTCACCCGGGTGTGCAGCCAGGCGAAGCTGCCCCAGAGCGCCAGCGCCTGGCCCACCTCGGCTTCCACGCCCAGCTCCAGCCCCGACGTGCGCGCGGCAGCGGCGTTGCGCACCACGAAGGCCTCGTCGCGGGAGTCGTCGGGGGTCAGGTCGAACGGCAGCTGCATGTCGCGATAGCGCGACAGGAACAGGTTCTGCGAGGTGCGCACGCGGCCCTGCAGGAATTGCTGGCGGCCGTAGAGTTCGTAGGTCCAGGCGGTTTCCTGGTCGTATTCGTAGTTCACGATCGGCAGGGCGAAGGCGATGCCGCCCCCGCCGGCGTTGTAGCCGCGCGAGGCCTGGAATCCCCAACTGGCATCCGCCGATGCCTGCCAGTTCAGCGCCGCCTTGGGCAGCAGCGCATGGTAGTCCCGGTCCGAACGGATCCGCACCACCGCTCCCGCCGGGTCGCCGCCGTGGCGACGGCGCGACTCGCGCTCGTAACGCAGGCCCAGCGACAGGTCCAGCCGCTCGCCCAGCGGCACCACACCTTCCGCGTAGGCGGCCAAGGTGTCGGTGTCGTCGTCGAAGTCCTGCCCGCCCAGGAACTCGATGAACTCCTGTTGCCGCGCGCGATAGCCGTACAGGCCGGCGACCGCCTGCGTCCGGCCATTGGTATAGCGCAGTTGCGGCTCCAGCACCTGCTCGCGCGCGTCGATGGTCGCGCTGCTGGTGCCCGGCACGGCCGTGCGGGTGAAGCCGGAATCGATGGCCTGCGCGTTCAACCGCAGTTCCCATTCCGGCGCCAGCTGCAGCGCGTAGTCCGCCGCCACGCTGGTGTGCTCGGGTTCGTGGCGGGGCTGTTGCGGGAAGTTGGAGCGCCGCTCGCCGAAGGGCCGGACCACGATCTCGCCGTTCGGACCGGCATAGCGGCCGTGCGACAGGTTCAGCAGCAGGCGCGAGTCGCGCTCGGTATCCGGCACCACCAGCAGCTTGCCGCGCAGCGACAGGCCTTCGATCCAGCCGGGGTCGGCCACGCCCGGGAACGGGTCGTAGTCCACCGCCGATTCCTTGCGCATCCAGTCGGCCACCAGCCGCACCGCGACCCGTTCGCCGGCCAGCGGCAGGTTGAGCATGCCCGAGACCTGCCGCTGCGCATGGTCGCCGCCGGCCAGGCGCACGCTGGCTTCGCGCCCGAACACCGGATCGCGGGTGCTGACCGCCACCGTGCCGGCGATGGCGTTGCGGCCCACCAGGGTGCTCTGCGGCCCGCGCAGCACCTCGATGCGCTCCACGTCGAACACCCCCAGGTCGCCGAACACCACCTCGTTGTAGGTCGCCGGGCGGCCGTCGATGCGCCAGCTCAGGCGCGGCCGGCTGCCGGCGAAGAACGCATTGGCGTTCTCGGCCGGGCCGGTGCCGTCCACCCCGCGCACGGTCGGCGCCTTGCCGGTGCCGGTCACCATGGTCAGGTTGGGCACGCGGTCGAGCACGTCGCGCAGGCTGGACAGCGCGGGCCTGGCGTCCAGCGCCTCGCGGTCGAGGATTTCGACGCTGTTGCCGCTCTGTTCCCGCCGCCGCTCCAGCAGCTCGGCCCGGACCACCACCGGCTCCAGCGACCGTGGCGCCCGCGCCGCCCCGCCGTCCGGTGCCTGCTCCTGCGCCCAGGCGCCGGGCGCGGCCAGCGCCGCCCACAGTGCCAGCCCCGTCTGCCTGCCCCCTCGAACCACCGGCCCCTCCCGTCAAGAATGCGAACGATTCTCGGTTAGCATAGGGACCGGGCCACGGGCCCACTACTCCGGAAGCGGCGCTGCCGCTCCGGTTCGGGATCCATGGTCAAGACCGGGAACGCTGCGGTGGAACACGCGACGCTGCGGGGGGAACACGAACGGCTCAACGCGCGCCTGGCCGCGCCGGGCGTGCGCGGCCATCTCTCGGTTGCCGACCGGCACGGCATGGGGCTGCTGGTGCACGCCGACTTCGACGCCGCCGAGGGCGAGTACGCGCCCTCGCCCTATCTGATGATCAACCTCTGCACCGCGCACGTGGGCCGCATTCTCCGGGCCGGCGACGGCCCGCGCCTGCAGGGCCTGCTGCGGCCGGGCACGGTCGCCCTCGCGCTGCCGGGGACGGCCGCGGCCGGTTACTGGGACCGGACCCAGATGCTGGGCATCGCGGTGGCGCTGGACGCGCTGGACGCGGCCGGCGCCGAACCGCCCGGCGTGGACGCGCTGCACGCGGCCGCCTCGCAGCTGCACCACGACCCGCTCCTGGCCGCGGTGATGACCGCGCTGTGGCGGGACGCCGAAACCCACGCCGCCTCCAGCGCCTTCTTCGAGCAGGGGGTGCAGGTTTTGCTGCGGCGGCTGGCCGCCGTCCGCGCGCGCCCGGCCGCCGCGGCGCGGGTGCGCCCGCTGGCCGGGCGCCGGTTGCAGCAGGTGCTGGACCTGATGGAAAGCCGCCTGGAGGACGACGTGCGCATCCCGGAGCTGGCGCAGGTCGCCGGCCAGGACGTGCGCACCTTCACCCGCGCGTTCGCGCTGGCGACCGGGCTGGCGCCCTATGCCTACTTCACCCGGCGGCGCATGGAACGGGCGCGCCAGCTGTTGCGCGACCCGGCCATGGCGGTGACCGCGGTGGCCATGCGCCTGGGCTACGCCAACCCCAGCAAGTTCGCCGCGGCCTTCCGCCGCGTTCACGGCGTCGCGCCGGGCGCCTGGCGGCGCCTGCACGAGGACTGAGGCGCCCGCGGCTCAGCCCAGCGGCTCGTCCGACAGGTAGG
>DASRYN010000246.1:0-7004 GCA_035687185.1 Pseudoxanthomonas sp.
GTCGCGGCCGGCATCCATCACGCTCACCCCGCCGTTCTCGCTGGCGACCCACACCCGGTCGCGGGCGTCCACGTACATGGCCTGCAGCAGGTTGCCGGGCAACGAGGCCGGGTCCTTGGGATCGTGGCGCCAGACGCGGAAACCCACGCCGTCGTAGCGCGCCAGCCCGTCCCACGTGGCCACCCACAGGTAACCCTGCCGGTCGCGCGCGAGCGCGGTCACCGTGGTGTTCGGCAGTCCTTCGTCCGCGCCGGTCATGCGGAAGCGCGGCAGGTCCGGCACGGCGGCGCGCGCCGCGCCCGCGAGCGCCAGGACCAACAGCAGACCCAGCATCCGCCGCATGGACATCCCCGTCATCCATTCCCCTTGCGAATCCTCGCAACGGTTCGTTGCAGGCGCAAGCCATGCCCGCGCCACGGCTGTGCCTAGAATGCCGGCCATGGGTCGCCGCCGCCACCGCCAGTGGGTCCGCCTCCGCGCCGCGATGGTGACGGCGCTGCTCCTGGCCAGTGCGGCGCTGGCGGCCGCGCCCGCACACTATGCGCTGGACCCGGTGCACACGCGGGTGCTGTTCGCGGTCGGGCACGCGGGCTTCTCGCAGGCGCTGGGCACGGTGTCCGGCGCCGAGGGCGCGCTGGTGTTCGATCCGCAGGACTGGCGCAGCGCGCGCGTCGACGTGCGCGTGCCGCTGGCGCGGCTGGACCTGGGCGACGACGCCTGGAACCGCGCCACGCTCGGGCGCAAGCTGCTCGATGCGCAACGCTGGCCCGAGGCGCGGTTCCAATCCGTGCGCGTCGAGCCGCTGGCGCCGGACCGCTTCCTCGTCCACGGCCGCCTGACCCTGCGCGGCGTCACCCGCGAGCTGCCGCTGGAGGTGAAGTTCAACGCCCTCCGCCGCCATCCGCTGCCGCCCTTCCGCCGCACCGCCGGCTTCTCCGCCACCGCCACGCTGAACCGCAGCGAGTTCGGCATCGACGCCTGGCCGTCGATGATCGGCGAGACGGTCGAGCTGCGCATCGAGGCCGAGGCCGTGCGCACGCGTGCGCACGGCGAGGACGAACCCGGGAACGCGCCGGACGAGGCCGCGCCCGCCACCGGACCCACCGACGAGGACCCGTCGCCATGAGCCTGAGGAACACCGCGGAACGCTGGGGTGGCGTGAGCCAGCTGCTGCACTGGACCATCGCCGTGCTGATCCTCTCCATCGGCGCCATCGGGCTGGTGATGGGCGAACTGCCGCGAACGCCGAAGTACTTCTGGGTCTACACCCTGCACAAGTCGCTGGGCATCACCGTGCTGGCGCTGGTGCTGGCGCGCATCGGCTGGCGCCTGTACGCCGGCGCCCCCGCGCCGGTACCCGGCACGCCGCGCTGGCAGGCCCGGCTGGCCGCCACCGTGCACGTGGCGCTGTACGCGCTGGCGCTGGCCATGCCGCTGTCGGGCTGGCTGTACGACTCGGCCAGCGGGCTGCGTCCGTTCCGCTGGTTCGGGCTGGCGGAGGTGCCCAAGCTCAGCGCGCCGGACGAGGCGCTGGCCGGCACCGCGCACGGCGTGCACGAATGGCTGTTCTGGCTGCTGCTGGCGCTGGTGGCCGCGCACGCGGGCGCCGCGCTGTACCACCACCTGTTCCGCCGCGACGCCACCCTGGCGCGGATGCTGCCGCGTGGCTGGCTCTCCCCTTCCCCCGACGAGGATTCCCGATGACCGTCAAGCTCACCTCGCCCGCCGCGGTGGCCGCCGCGCTCGCGGCGATGCTGGCCCCGGCCGCGCAGGCGGCCGACTACGCGCAGGCGCCCGGCTCCACCCTGGCCTTCGCCAGCCGCTACGACGGCGAGCTGTTCACCGGCCGCTTCTCCGATTTCGCCACGCGGCTGAGCTTCGACCCGGCCCGGCCGGAGGCCGGCAGGCTGGACGTGACCATCGCGCTGGCCAGCGCCGCCACCGGCAATGCCGATCGCGATTCGACGCTCAGGACGGCCGACTTCTTCGACGTGTCCCGCTTCGCCCAGGCGCGCTACACCGCCAGCGGCTTCCGCCGGCTGGCCGACGGGCAGTACGCGGCCGACGGCACGCTGGAGCTGCGCGGCGTGCGCAAGCCGGTGACGCTCACCTTCCAGTGGAGTGGCGGCGCGCAGCCGGTGCTCAGCGGCAAGGCGGTGGTCAGGCGCCTGGATTTCGGCGTGGGCGGCGGCGACTGGGCCGACACCGGCACCATTCCCGACGAGGTCAACATCAGCACGCGGGTGCTGCTGAAGCCGCTCTGACCCGGTTGGCAAAACTTGGCCCGCGCCGCCTCAGTCCGTGGCGGGCGGCGGCGCGAAGCAGCCGCTGCGCCCGTCCGGGCCGCGAAGGCAGGCCCGCTCGCCGTCGGCGCTGAAGCCGAAGACGGTCCCGTCGCGGGTCAGGATCACCGCTTCCCAGACGCTGCCCTCGGGCCAGGCGTCCAGCAGCGCGCGCGGCGCCGGTCCGTCGAGGAACGGCTGCGCCGCCGCCACGTCCAGCATCCGGCGGATGGCCTGCAGGTCATGGCCGCCGGTGGCGCTGGTGAGGGCCTTGAGCAGCACGACGCGTTCGATCGCCGCCACGTCCAGCACCTCGCCCACCCGCCGGCCGCTCCAGCCGCCTTCCGGCACCGCGGTCTTGGCCAGGTCCACGTCGCCGGCGGGAACGTCCAGCCCGCCCGCGAGGCCGCCCAGCGCCGCCAGCAGCGGGGCCCAGCCCGTGCTCACCCCAGCCACGCCCTGACCGCGTCGGCGGCGAACGGCCAGTCGAGCTCATCGCCCGTGGCGGCGTTCCGCAGCACGGGCACGCGCAACCCGTAGCGCGCCTCGAGCGCGGGATCGTCGTCGATGAACACGCTGTCCGGCTCGGGCAGCCGGGCCCGGGCAAGCACGTCCAGCGCCTGGTCGCAGAGGTGGCAGTCGTCGCGCTGGTAGAGGACGTAGCGGGCCATGCGAAGGGAACTCCGGGAGGGCGCCAAGGTAGCCTACGGACGCGGCTGCCGCATCGCGTCACACCGGTTGCAGGTGTAACCAATACAATACGGCCTTTCGCACCGGTACGCCCGCCCGATGGCCGTCAGCACCTTCGACCTGTTCAAGATCGGCATCGGTCCCAGTTCCTCGCACACGGTCGGGCCGATGCGCGCGGCCGCGCGCTTCGTCCAGCGCTGGCTGGCCGAGCCCGGCCGCCTGCACGAGGTGGCCCGGGTGCGCGCCGAGGTGTACGGCTCGCTGGCCCTCACCGGCCGCGGCCACGGCACCGACAAGGCCCTGCTGCTGGGCCTGGAAGGCCACCTGCCCGACCGCATCGACCCCGACCTCATCCCGGCCGCACTCGAGCGCATCCGCGGCGGGAAGCAGCTGGCGCTGGGCGGCCTGCACCCCGTCGCTTTCGACGAGAAGCGCGACCTGGTGATGAACAAGCGGCAGAAGCTGCCGTTCCACACCAACGGCATGCGCTTCAGCGCCTACGACGCCGCCGGCCAGGTGGTCGCCACCCGCGACTACTACTCCGTGGGCGGCGGCTTCGTGGTCAACCAGGACGAGGCCGCCGAAGACCGCATCGTCGCCGACACCACGGCCCTTCCGCATCCGTTCCGCAGCGGCGAGGAGCTGCTGCAGCGCTGCCGCGAAACCGGGCTGGACATCGCCGCGCTGATGTTCGCCAACGAGCAGGCCTGGCGCAGCCCGGGGGACGTGCGCGCGGGGCTGCGCGAGATCTGGCAGGCCATGCAGGCCTGCGTGGCCCGCGGCATCCGCGCCGACGGCACCCTGCCCGGCGGCCTGCACGTGGCGCGTCGCGCGCCCGGTCTGTACCGCGAGCTGTCGGCGCGGCCCGAGGCGGCCATGCGCGATCCGCTGACCGTGCTGGACTGGGTGAACCTGTACGCGCTGGCGGTGAACGAGGAGAACGCCGCCGGCGGACGGGTGGTCACCGCGCCGACCAACGGCGCGGCCGGCATCATCCCGGCGGTGCTGCACTACTACGACCGCTTCTGCCCCGGCGCCAGCGAGCAGGGCGTGTTCGACTTCCTGCTCACCGCCGCGGCCATCGGCATCCTCTACAAGGAGAACGCGTCCATCTCCGGCGCCGAGGTCGGCTGCCAGGGCGAGGTCGGCGTGGCCTGCTCGATGGCCGCCGCCGGCCTGGCCGCGGCCCTGGGCGGCAACCCCGGCCAGGTCGAGAACGCCGCCGAGATCGGCATGGAGCACAACCTGGGCCTGACCTGCGACCCCATCGGCGGCCTGGTGCAGATCCCCTGCATCGAGCGCAACGCGATGGGCGCGGTGAAGGCGATCAACGCGGTGCGCATGGCCATGCGCGGCGACGGCCAGCACAAGGTGAGCCTGGACAAGGTCATCAGGACCATGCGCGACACCGGCCGCGACATGCAGGACAAGTACAAGGAAACCAGCCGCGGCGGGCTGGCCGTGAACGTCATCGAGTGCTGATCCGGCGCCGCGGGCTCAAGCGCCCCGGCGTGCACGCCGCTATTCCGGTTACGGGGTAGTCTTGGCCCCGTACGGGAACCGGGGGGATCTCGATCAAGCGGACCAACGCCATTCGCTGCCGGCTGGACCGGCCCGTGCGCCGGGCGCGCCCGGGCGCGCGGGCGGCCGCCTGGCTGCTGCTGGCGGGATGGCTCGCCGCCGCGCCCGTCCTGGCGCTGGACCCCGACAAGCCGTTCCGGGACTACGTCGCCGACAGCTGGGGCGTGGAGCAGGGCCTGCCGCAGATCAGCGTGCTGTCCATCGCGCAGGATCCGGCCGGCTTCCTGTGGTTCGGCTCGCAGGGCGGGCTGGCGCGCTTCGATGGCGTCCGCTTCCAGCGCTACACCCAGCTGGACGCGCCCGAACTGGGCAGCCACGTGCAGTGCCTGCTGGCCGACGCCGAGGGACGCCTGTGGGTGGGCACCTCGCAGGGCCTGCTGGTGATGGAGCACGGGCGCTTCCGCAGCGTGCCGCCGCCGGCCGGGCAGGAGCCGTTCGCCGTGCGCGCGCTGGCCGCCGCTGGCGGGCGCGTGCTGGCCGGCGGCCCGGACGGCGTCTACGCGGTCGACGGCGAGCGCCTGGCCCTGCTGCACCCGCTCCCGGGCCCGGCACTGAGCCTGCTGCCGCAGGGCGAGCGCCTGTGGGTGGGCAGCGCCGGCCAGGTGTTCGTGGTCCAGGGCGGCCACGCCGAAGCTTCCGCCCTGCCCTGGGCCGCGCGCACCGCGCAGGCCGGTGCCCTGGCCGCAGCCGGTGACACGGTGTGGGCCGGCACCAGCCAGGGCCTGTTCCAGTACCGGCAGGGCGCGTGGCGCGCCTTCGACGACGGCAGCGGCCAGGGCGCCGCGCCGGTGGAGGCGCTGCACGCCGACCGCGACGGCAACCTCTGGGTGGCCACCCCGCAGCACCTGGACCGGATCCGCGACGGCCGGCTGGCCGAGCGCATCCAGGGCGCGCCGGGCAGCAACGCGGTGCGCGCCATCCAGGAGGACCGCGACGGCAACCTCTGGCTGGGCAGCATGGTCGACGGCATCACCCGGCTGTGGAACGGCTGGACGCGCCAGCTGGGCACCGGGGAAGGCCTGGCCAATCCGCTGCTGTGGTCGATCGCGCCGGGGCCGGACGGCAGCGTCTGGGTCGGCGGCAGCGACGGCGTGGACGCCTGGGTGGGCGACCGTTTCGAGCGCCGCGTGCCCGGCCACCGCCTGCCGCACCCGGAGGCCTACAGCCTGCTGGTCGAGCGCGACCAGGCGTGGATCGGAACCCGCAGCGGCGCGGCGGTGCTGCGCGGCGGCCGCGTGCGCACGCCGCCCGCGCTCGCGCCGCTGCAGGGCGCGCAGGTCAACGGCATCGTGCGCGACCGCGCCGGGCGGCTGTGGTTCGCCACCACCGCCGGCCTGTTCCAGCTCTCGGCCGGCGGCGAGCTGACCCGCTACGCCGAGCACCACGGCCTGGCCGACGTGCGCATCCGCCTGGTCCACGAGACCCGCGACGGCCGCCTGCTGCTGGGCACCTACCGCGGCCTGTACGAGTGGCGCGACGGCCTGGTGTTGCCGCTGGGCCGGCAGACCGGAATGGCCGAGGACACCATGGTCAGCGCCTTCCACGAGCTGGACGACGGGCGCTGGGTGCTGGGCAGCACCGCCGGCGAGGACCTGCGCGTGTACGACGGCCGGCGCTGGCACCGCCTGGATGCCTCGCGCGGCGTGCCGGCCAACATCGCCTTCTTCATCGTCGCCGCGCACGGCCACCTGTGGGTGGCCGGCATGCGCGGCGTGTATCGCATCCCGCTGCAGGAACTGGACCGCGCACTGGCCGATCCCGCGCACCGCGTGGCCGCGGAGATGATCATCAACTCCGGCGCCGACCGCCCCGGCGGGCAGCAGGGCCGCTGCTGCAACGGCGCGGGCAACAGCCGCGGCCTGTACCGCGACGGCACGATGTGGCTGCCCACGCGCGATGGCGCGCTGCTGCTGGACACCACCCGCGCGCCGCAGGCCGGCAGCGGGCCGCCGGTGCGGATCGAGCGCGTGCAGGCCGGCGGGCGCTGGCGCGCGCCGGCTCCCGGCCGCGCGCTGGAGCTGCCGCTGGGCGAGCGCGACCTCAAGTTCGAGTTCACCGTGCCCTCGTTCCAGCCGATGCACGCGGTGCAGCTGCGCTACCGCCTGGACGGCTACGAGTCGGGCTGGCGCGAGCTGGACGACCCGGCGCTGCGCACGGCCACGTACACCAACCTGCCGCCGGGCCACTACACGTTCGAGGTCGCCGACTTCGGCCGCGCCGACCCGCGCCAGGGCGCGGCGCGGCTGCCGCTGGAGATCCCGCCGCGCATCCACGAGACGCTGGCCTTCCGCATCGTGCTGGCGCTGCTGATCGGTGGTGCGCCGTACCTGGGCTACCGCCTGCTGCAGCGCCGGCACGAACGCCAGCGCGCGGTGCTGGAGCGGCTGGTGCAGGAGCGCACCCGCGACCTGCAGGCGGCCAACGCGCGGCTGGAGGCGATCAGCTTCACCG
>DASRYN010000247.1:0-2800 GCA_035687185.1 Pseudoxanthomonas sp.
CCCCTCCGTTCCATGGTGCGGCGACCGCCATGGCCTCCCCTCCCCTGTGCGGCGCCGCTTCCGTCAGGAAGCGGCGACCGGTTGCGCGATGTCGGCCACCCGGTAGCCGGCGCTCTGCACGGTGTGCAGCAGCGGCCGGTCGAACGGCTTGTCGATCACCTTGCGCAGGTTGTACAGGTGGCTGCGCAGGGTGTCCGAATCGGGCAGGCTGTTGCCCCAGATCTCGCGCTCGATCTCCTGGCGGCTGACCACGCGCGGCGATTCGCGCATCAGGATGGTCAGCAGCTTCAGCCCGATGGGCGAGAGCTGCAGCTCGGTGCCGCCTCGGGTGACGCGCATGCTCACCGGGTCCAGCACCAGGTCGGCCACGGTCAGCACCTCCGAGCCCACCTGGCGGCGCTCGCGCCGGATCAGCGCGCGCAGGCGCGCCTCCAACTCCTGGATGGCGAACGGCTTGGTCAGGTAGTCGTCGGCCCCGTGGCCCAGGCCGGTGAGCTTGTCGTCGAGGGTGTCGCGCGCGGTCAGCATCAGCACCGGGGTGGACTTGCGCGCGTCGCTGCGCAGCCGGCGGCAGACCTCGATGCCGTCCAGGCGCGGCAGCATCAGGTCCAGCACCACGGCGTCGTACGTGTTCTCCGACGCCAGCCGGTAGCCGTCCAGCCCGTCGGCGGCGTAGTCCACCTCGAAGCCGCGGCTCTCCAGGTATTCCCCGATCATCTCGGAGATGTTGCGGTTGTCCTCCACCACCAGCACCAGTCCGGAAGTCTCTTTGCCTTGACGCATTTCCGCCTCCATGTCTTCAGCTTTGTGAAACATGCCGGAGCCCGGGTCTAGGCCGCGTGAAGGAAATCCGCTACCTGCGGGCCGGGGCCGGGGCGGGCTGGAGCAGGGGCCGCAGCGCCGGCCAGACGTTCTCCAGCAGGCGCGGCTGGGCCGCCGCGGTGGGGTGCAGGCCGTCGGACTGCATCATGCCCGGCTGCAGCGCCACCCCCTCCAGCAGGAACGGCACCAGCCCGGTGTCGTGCTCCCGCGCGAGCTCGGCATAGGTCCGCCGCAGGCGCTCCCGGTAGGCCGGCCCGTAGTTGGGCGGCACGTCGATGCCCAGCAGCAGCACCCGCGCGCCGGCCTGGCGGCTGAGCCCGATCATCCGCTCCAGGTTGCCCCGCAGTTGCGGCGGCGCCAGGCCGCGCAGGGCGTCGTTGCCGCCCAGCTCGATGACCACCACCGAGGGCCGGTGCTTCTGCAGCAGCGCCGGCAGGCGCGCCAGCGCGCCGGCCGAGGTTTCGCCGCTGATGCTGGCGTTGACCACCGCCGGCGGCTGCGGCAGCTCGCGCCGCAGGCGCTGCTCCAGCAGGCTGACCCAGCCGGCCCCGGCCGGTATGTTGTGCGCGGCGCTCAGGCTGTCGCCCAGCACCAGCACCGGACCTTTGGCACAGGCCAGGGCCGGCGCCAGCAGCAATGCTGCCGCCAGCAGCAGCCGCGCCCAGCCGTTCCGTGCGCCACGATTTCCCGCCATCCGCATCCGGAGCCTCCCATCGACACCCTGCACGTACCTTCCAGCATAGCCACCCCCGCGGCCGCGGCCATCGAGGTGCGCGGCGTGACCAAGTCCGTGGACGGCCCGGAAGGGGTGGTCCGGATTCTCGACGGGGTGGACTTGACCGTGGATGAAGGCGACAGCGTCGCCATCGTCGGTGCCTCGGGCTCCGGCAAGACCACCCTGCTCGGCCTGCTGGCCGGGCTGGACCTGCCCACCTCCGGCAGCATCGCCCTGGCCGGCCAGCGCCTGGACGGCCTGGACGAGGAGGCCCGGGCCGCGCTGCGCGCGCGCGAGGTGGGCTTCGTGTTCCAGAGCTTCCACCTGCTGCCCTCGCTGACCGCCGAGGAGAACGTGGCGCTGCCGCTGGAGCTGGCCGGGCGCGAGGATCCGGCACGGGTGCGCGAGGCGCTGGAGGCCGTCGGGCTGGACCGGCGCCGGCGGCACTACCCGCGGCAGCTGTCCGGCGGCGAGCAGCAGCGCGTGGCGCTGGCGCGCGCCTTCGTCGGGCGGCCGCGCATCCTGTTCGCGGACGAGCCCACCGGCAACCTGGACCAGGCCACGGGCCGCCACGTCAGCGACCTGCTGTTCGAGCTCAACCGCCGCAGCGGCACCACCCTGGTGCTGGTCACCCACGACCTGGCCCTGGCACGGCAGTGCCGGCACGTCCACCGGCTCGACGGCGGGCGCCTGCACGCGGCCGCGGGCGCCGGCGCATGAACCCGCTGCGGCACGCCGCGCGCTCGCTGCGGCGCGAGTTCCTGGCCGGCGACCTGCTGACCGTGTTCGCCGCCCTGGTGCTGGGCGTGGCGGCGATGACCGCGGTAGGCACCCTGGTCGACCGGGTGATGCTGGCGCTTTCGTCCAGCGCGGCCGAAGTGATCGGCGGCGACCTGGGCGTGCGCGGCCGCGAGGACCCGCCGGCGGCCTTCGCCGAGGAGGCCCGGCGCCGCGGCCTGCGCAGCGCGCGCATGGTCGCCTTCCCCAGCGTGCTGTTCCACGGCGAGGCCAGCCAGATGGCCACGGTCAAGGGCGTGGACGCGGGCTATCCGCTGCGCGGCCAGCTTCGGGTGGCGCGCGACCGCGCCGGCCTGGACGCCGGGCCCGCGCCCGCGCCCGGCCCGGGCGAGGCCTACGCCGACCCGCGCCTGCTCGACGCCCTCGGCGTGGCGGTGGGCGACCGCATCGAGCTGGGCGCCGGGCAGGTGCGCATCGCCGGGGTGCTGCTGGCCGAGCCGGACGCCTCCGGCGAGCTGCTGCAGA
>DASRYN010000248.1:0-3423 GCA_035687185.1 Pseudoxanthomonas sp.
GCGCCGCGGGTGATGCAGGTGATCCACAGCGCCCGGGACGACGTCTCCGAGCTGGACGCGCGCCACCTCCCGGCCGCGCTGCGCGCCCTGGAGGACGGCCTGCGCGGATGGGACCGCACCGCCGCGGCCGCGGCCGGCGCGCCTTGAGGAAGGTGGCGGAGAGGGTGGGATTCGAACCCACGGAAGGTTTGACCCTTCGCCGGTTTTCAAGACCGGTGCCTTAAACCGCTCGGCCACCTCTCCATTGCATGTCCCGCGACGCGGGCGCCGCGCCCGTTGCGCGCCGGTCGCGCGGCGCGCACCCGGCGGATCTCCCTGCCTGCGCGGGTGCCCCTCGCCGGACCTTGCGGCGCCATCGGCGCCGCGATTGTCGCACGCGCGCGCTCAGCCGGCCTCGGCCTCGGCGGCCTCCACGGCCAGCGCGTTCCGGCGCCCGCAGTTGCCGCAGTCCAGGCGCGAGGCCTCGATCTGCTGCGGCAGGTGCTCGGCCAGGAAGTCGATGAACACCCGCACCGCCGGCAGCAGGCCGCGGCGCGAGGCGAACACGGCGTGGCAGATGCCCTGCGGCAGCGACCACTCCGGCAGCACCACTTCCAGCTCGCCCTTGCGCACCGCCTCGGCACAGACGGTCTCCGGCAGCATGGTGATGCCGAAGCCGTCCTTGACCATGGACTGCAGCAGCGGGAAATCGAAGCCGGCCACGCGCGGCTGCAGCTCGACGCGGCGCACCTGGCCGTCGGGCCCGTGCAGTTCCCAGCGCTGGTGCGCCTCGTCCTCGTTGATGCTCAGGGTGAGGTGCGAGGCCAGCTCGGACGGGTCCTTGGGACGGCCGGCGCGGTCCAGGTACTTCGGGCTGGCCACCAGCAGCTCCTGGATCTGGCCGAAACTGCGCATCACCAGGCTGCCGTCGTCGTCCAGGCGCGAGCGCACGCGCAGGGCCACGTCGAAGCCCTCGTTGATCAGGTCCACGCGGCGGTTGCCGATGTGCAATTGCAGCCGCACCTTCGGGTACTGGTCGAGGAACCGGGGCAGCAGCTTGGGCAGCTGCTGCTGCGCCAGCGCCACCGGCACGCTGACGCGCACCACGCCGCGCGGCTCGGCGCTGAGGCGGTCGACCACCTCGCGCGCGGCCTGGGCCTCGGTGAGCATGGTCTGCGCATGGCGGTACACGCTCATGCCCACGTCGGTGACCGCGAAGCGGCGGGTGGAGCGTTGCAGCAGGCGCACGCCCAGGTCGGTCTCCAGCTGGCTGATGCGGCGGCTCAGGCGCGACTTGGGGATGCCCAGGGCGCGCTCGGCCGCAGCGAAGCCGCCGTGCTCGACCACCATGGCGAAGTAGTAGAGGTCGTTCAGGTCCTGCATGGCGATATTTCCACGAACGGAACAGATGGTGGCATATAACCACCTTTATCCCAAAATTGCAACGACCGATAGTGGTCCCCGACGCGGCACCCCGCCGCCCCGGACGAGACCACCACCATGAAACTGCTGCACATCGATTCCAGCGTGCTGGGCCAGAACTCGGTCACCCGCGAACTGAGCGCCGCCATCGTCTCACACTGGACCGCGGCCCTGGACGGGATCCAGGTGGAATACCGCGACCTGGACCGCGAGCCCCTCCCGCACCTGACCGGCGGCAGCCTGGCACAGTCCGACCCGGACGAGGCCGCCGAGGCCGAGCGCGCGCTCCAGCAGTTCCTGGACGCGGACATCGTGGTGGTCGGCGCGCCCATGTACAACTTCTCGATTCCGTCCACGCTCAAGGCCTGGATCGACCGCATCGCCGTGGCCGGGCGCACCTTCCGCTACACCGAGGCCGGCCCGCAGGGCCTGGCCGGCGGCAAGAAGGTGATCGTGGCCAGCGCCCGCGGCGGCCTGCACGCCGGCGCGCCGACGGATTTCCAGGAGCCCTACCTGCGCCAGGTGTTCGGCTTCCTGGGGATCGACGACGTGGAGTTCGTGCGCGCCGAGGGCGTGGCGTACTCGCCGCAGCACCGCGCCGACGCGCTGGCCGCGGCCCGCGCCGCGATCCCGGCCACGCTGGCGCCGCTGCGCAAGGCGGCCTGAGCCGCCGCCGGAGCACGGACGGCGCCGCCGTCGCGGCCCCGTCCGCGCCGGCTCAGGCGATGCGCTCGGCGCCGCCCATGTACGGCCGCAGGGCCTCGGGTACCTCGATGGAACCGTCGGCCTGCTGGCAGTTCTCCATCACCGCGATCAGCGCGCGGCCGACGGCCACGCCCGAGCCGTTAAGGGTGTGCACCAGTTCCGGCTTGCCGGTGCCCGGGTTGCGCCAGCGCGCCTGCATGCGGCGCGCCTGGAAGTCGCCGCAGTTGGAACAGGACGAAATCTCGCGGTAGGCGTTCTGCGACGGCAGCCAGACCTCCAGGTCGTAGGTCCTGCGCGCCGAGAAGCCCATGTCGCCGGTGCACAGCAGCACCTTGCGGTACGGCAGGCCCAGGCGCTCGAGCACGACCTCGGCGCAGCGGGTCATGCGCTCGTGCTCGGCGTCGGATTCTTCCGGGCGGACGATGCTGACCAGCTCCACCTTCTCGAACTGGTGCTGGCGGATCATGCCGCGCACGTCGCGCCCGCCGCTGCCGGCTTCGGAGCGGAAGCACATCGAATGCGCGGTCATGCGCAGCGGCAGGCGCTCGGCCTCGACGATCTCCTCGCGCGCGATGTTGGTCAGCGGCACTTCCGAAGTGGGGATCAGGTAGCGGGTGTGCTCGCCCAGGCGGGTGGCGAACAGGTCCTCCTCGAACTTGGGCAGCTGCCCGGTGCCCACCAGCGCGTCGGCATTGACGATCACCGGGACGCTGGTCTCCTCGTAGCCGTGCTCGCCGGTGTGCAGGTCCAGCATGAACTGGGCCAGCGCGCGATGCAGCCGCGCCAGCTGTCCGCGCAGCACGGTGAAGCGCGCGCCGCTCAGCTTGGCCGCGGTTTCGCCGTCCAGCCAGCCATTGCGCGCGCCCAAGTCCACGTGGTCGCGCGGCTCGAACGCGAACTCGCGCGGCGCTCCCCAGCGGTGCACTTCCACGTTGCCGGACTCGTCCGCGCCGTGCGGCACGTCCTCGGCCGGCAGGTTGGGGATGCCCAGGGCGATGGCCTCGATGCGGGCGCGGATCGCGTCCAGGCGGGCCTCGGAGGCCTTGAGCTCGTCGCCGAAGCCGGCGACCTCGGCCATCAGCGCCGACACGTCCTCGCCCCTGGCCTTGGCCTGGCCGATGGCCCTGGAGCGGGTGTTGCGCAGGTTCTGCAGCTCCTGCGTGCGCGCCTGGATCGCCTTGCGTTCGGACTCCAGCGCCTCCAGCGCGGCGACGTCGAGCGTGTAGCCGCGCGCGGCGAGGCGTTCGGCCAGGGCGGCGGTCTGGTTGCGGAGCAGCGCGGGATCGAGCATGGCGGGCAGGCTTGGGATTCGGCCCG
>DASRYN010000249.1:0-11956 GCA_035687185.1 Pseudoxanthomonas sp.
CGCCGCCGGCGACGGCCGCGTGCTGGCGCCGATGCCCGGCCGCGTGGTGCTGGTGCGCGCCGCGGCGGGCGAGCCGGTCGAGGCCGGCGCGCCGCTGCTGGTGATGGAAGCCATGAAGATGGAGCTGACGGTGAAGGCGCCGCGCGCCGGCGTGGTCTCGGAACTGCGCGCGGCCGCGGGCGACTTCGTCGAGGCCGACGCGGTGCTCGCGGTCGTGGCCGCGGAGTAGCGCATGGGCGAGTTCGTCCGCATCGTCGAGGTGAGCCCGCGCGACGGCCTGCAGAACGAGGCCGCCGGGCTGGCCACCGCCGACAAGATCGCGCTGGTGGACCGGCTGTCCGCCACCGGCCTGCGCAGCATCGAGGTCACCAGCTTCGTCAGCCCGAAATGGGTGCCGCAGCTGGCCGACGCGGCCGAGGTGATGGCCGGCATCGCGCGCCGCCCTGGCGTCTCGTACCCCGTGCTGGTGCCCAACGAACAGGGCTACGAACGCGCGCGCGCGGCCGGCGCGGACGAGGTGGCGGTGTTCACCGCCGCTTCCGAGGCCTTCAACCGCCGCAACGTCAACGCCACCATCGACGCGTCCATCGAGCGCTTCGCGCCGGTGCTGGCGCGCGCCCGCGCCGACGGCGTGCGCGTGCGCGGCTACGTTTCCACCGTGCTCGGCTGCCCCTACCAGGGCCAGGTGCCGCTGGCCGACGTGGTGCGGGTGGCACGGCGCCTGCACGCGATGGGCTGCTACGAGGTCTCGCTGGGCGACACCATCGGCGTGGGCACGCCGCGCCAGGCGCGGGCGATGCTGCTGGCGGTGGCGGCCGAAGTGCCGATGGCCGCGCTGGCGGTGCACTTCCACGACACCTACGGGCAGGCGTTGGCGAACGTGGCCGCCTGCGTCGAGGCCGGCGTGCGCGTGGCCGACGCGGCGGTGGCCGGCACCGGCGGCTGCCCCTACGCGCGCGGCGCCAGCGGCAACGTGGCCAGCGAGGACCTGGTCTACATGCTGCACGGCATGGGCATCGGCACCGGCGTGGACCTGGACGCCCTGGCCGAGACCGGCCGCTGGCTGGCCGCCCGCCTGGGCCGGCCCACGGGCAGCCGCGTGGGCCGCGCGCTGGAGGCGCGGTAGCGCCCCCGTCCGTCGCCCGGCGCTAGCGCGCCGGCCCGCCCAGCCGCGACTCCCAGGCCTCGGTGCTGCCCTGCTCCAGGCGGCGCTCGAACACCGCGCGCCACGACGGCACCAGCGGCAGGGCCATGGCCGCCTGCAGTTCCTCACGGTCCAGCGTGCGCCGGTACAGCAGGTCGGCCAAGCGCGGCAGCGGCCACGCCGGATGCGGGCGCTCCAGCAGCAGCAGCGCGTCGCCGGCCTGCACCGGGCCGGGCTCGAGCACGCGGTAGTACCAGCCGCTGCGGCCGGTGTCCTGCACGCGGCGCGCCATGTCGGGGATGCCGAAGCGGTCGGAGAGCTTCCAGCACGGCTGCCGCCCCTGCGAGACCTCGACCACCGCCGCGCCCAGGCGCAGACGGTCGCCGAGGCACAGGTCGGCCTCCGCCACCCCGGTGGTGCTGATGTTCTCGCCGAAGGCGCCCGGCGCGGCGAGCAACGGATGCTCGCCGATCTCCGCGCGCCAGGCGGCGTAGTGCTCGGCCGGATAGTGGTGGATGGCCTTGTCGGGCCCGCCATGCACGCGGCGGTCGCCCTGTTCGTCGCCGGCCAGGCCCTCGGGCCCGGCCGCGACCGCACCCCGGACCGGGCGCTTGTCGATCGCGCTGCGGCTGCCGGGCCGGGTGTAGTCCACGGCCCGGCCGGTCAGCACCGCCTCGACCCGCGCCAGCGCCTGCACGGGCCCGCTCAGGCCGCGGCGCGCAGCGCGGCGATCTCGGCCTTCAGCAGCTCGCCGAGCACCTTGACGCCGGCGTCGATCTTCTCGCCCGGCACCGTGACGAAGGACAGGCGCAGCGTGTTGGCCTGCGGCTCGACCGCGTAGAACGGCGCGCCCGGCACGAAGGCCACGTTGCGCTCCACCGCCTTGGCCAGCAGCGCGCCGCTGTCCAGGCCCTGGGGCAGCGTCACCCAGATGAACATGCCGCCCTCGGGGCGGTTCCAGCTCACCTCGGCGGGGAACTCGCGCTCCAGCGCGCGCAGCATGTGCTGGCACTGCTGCGCGTAGAGGCTGCGGATCTGCGGGATGTGGGCGTCGATGAAGCCGTCCTGCACCGCCTCGTACACCACACGCTGCGAGAACGACGGAGTGTGCAGGTCGGCCGCCTGCTTGGCCTGGACCAGCTTGGCGTGCACGTGCTCGGGCGCGACCACGTAGCCCAGGCGCAGGCCGGGCGCCAGCACCTTCGAGAACGAGCCCATGTAGATGACGCCGTCGGGATTCATCGACAGCAGGCTGGGCAGCGCCTCGCCGCCATAGGACAGCTCGCCGTACGGATCGTCCTCGACCAGCGGCACGCCCTCGCGGTCGGCCAGCGCCACCAGCGCCTGGCGGCGCTCCAGCGGCATGCGCCGGCCGGTGGGGTTCTGGAAGTTGGGCAGGCAGTACAGGAAGCGCGCGCCGGCCAGCTGGCCCGGGACGATGGCGTCGGTGACGATACCCTGCCCGTCGCTGGGCAGCGAGCCGAACTGCGGGCCGAACAGCGAGAACGCCTGCAGCGCGCCGAGGTAGCTGGGCGTCTCCACCAGCACCTTGCTGCCCTCGTCGATCAGGACCTTGCCCAGCAGGTCCAGGCCCTGCTGCGAGCCGGTGGTGATCAGCACCCGCGAGGCCGGGATCGCCGCACCGCCGCGGCTCAGGCGCGCGGCCACCCATTCCCGCAGCGGGGTGAAGCCCTCGGTGGGGCCGTACTGCAGCGCGGCCTGCGGCGCGTCGCGCAGCACCTTCTCGGTGGCCTGGCGCATGCGCTCCACCGGGAAGGTGGCCGGGGACGGCAGGCCGCCGGCGAAGGAGATGACTTCTGGACGCTCGGTGACCTTGAGGATCTCGCGGATGGCCGAACTGGTGAGCGCCTGGGCGCGCCGGGACAGGGTGTAGGTCGTGGTCATGGCCGCATTGTAGCCCTCCCGGCGGCGGCCCGTACGGAACCCTCACGCGGCGCCAACATCCGCTTAAGACGGCCGGCGAATAATCGGGCCATCGGCGCCGCGTGCGCGGCGCGCATCCGAGGAGGCCCGCATGTCCTTCCGCCAGTTCCCCGCCACCGGCAACGACGGCAACTCCTACGTCATCATCGAGTTCCACGACGAGCACGGCGGCCCGGACGGCAAGCCGGCGCTGCGCTACGAGCTGTTCGACGGCCAGCGCCTGGAACGCCGCGACAACCGCTTCGCCAACGCCGACGGCACCCTGGTGCTGACGCCGGACTGAGCGCGTCCGCGCGCCCGGCGGTTCACGGCCGCTCCAGCACCCGCCCCAGGCCGCTGCTGTCGATCTCGGCCGCGGCCGCGCGCAGCGTGCCGGCGTCCGCCGCCGGCTCGAAGCCGATCCGGAAGTGCACGTCGCCGGCCGGCGTGCGCGAGGAATGGATCGAGCTCAGGCTGATCCCGTGGCGCTCGAACACGTGCAGCAGCGCGCGCAACGAGCCGGGCCGGTCCTCCGGCAGGTGCACGCTCAGGCGCCGCGTCTCGGTCAGGTCGGCCAGCAGATAGCCCACCCGCTCGAAGGTGTAGCTGCCGTCGTCCAGCGCCGCGGCGTCCCACACCCGGCGGTTGGCGGCCAGGTAGCGCTCGCGGAACTCCTCGCGTGCGCCGTCGTCGCCCCGCTCCACCAGCGCCCGCAGCCGCGCGATCTCCTCGGCCAGTCGCGCCAGCACCTCGCCCGTGTGCGGGTTCTCGAACTGGATGTCCTCGTAGATCTCGGGGTTGAGCGAGAGGATGCGGGCGATGATCGCCGCGTCCATCTCGAAGCCGATGGAGCGGAACGGCATCAGCGCCGACGGCGGGCCGAGCTCGCCGGCGAAGCTGCGCAGCACGCCCGCCTGTCCCAGATGCGCGGCATGGACCATGGCCTGCACCACCGCCATCACCCGGTCGTGGTGCGCGGGCGTGGTGCGCACGTACTCGCCCTGCAGCTGGTCCAGGAGGCGCTGCAGCCACGGCCGCCAGTGGTCCAGGCGCGCCTCGCACACCACCACCACGCGGCCCTTGAGCGTGGGCGTCTTCAGCGGCGCGGTCATTGGGTGCAGCCCCACCACCTCGGCCTGCGAGGCCAGCATCGCCGCCACCGGCGCCTGCTTGACCGAGGTGATGTCCAGCCACAGCCGCCCGCGCTCGCGCCCGGCCGATTGTGCCGTGTACTGCGCGATCAGCGCCGGCGTCTGCCGGATCGGCGCGGCGAACACCAGCACCTGCGCCTCCTCGACCAGGCGCGCGGGCGTGTCGCTGTCCGGGTCGGCCGGGTCGTGCCCGAGCACCCGCAGGCCCATGCGCTGTTCGAAGAAGCGTCGCAGCCAGCGGCCGTAGGCGCCCGCGCTTCCGACCAGGCCGACGACGGGTGCCTCCACCGCCGCGCTCAAAGTTTCACCGCCGGGAATCGCGCCGGGCCCGCGGCGAACGCGGCGGCCGGCGCGGCCTGCACGTCCAGTTCCTCCCAGCCGTTGGCCAGGGTGGACTCCAGCGCCGCATGCACGCCGGCCAGTGCGCGCTCCGCCGCCCGTTGCGGCGGGTCGCCGCGCAGCAGGCTGGCGGCCATCACTCCGCTGACCACGTCACCGGTGCCGGCCACGTCCACGTCCAGCCGCGGCGAGGCCAGGCGCCAGGCGCCCTGGCGGCCCACCAGCAGCGTGAGCAGCTCGCCCGCGCCGCCGAGCACGCTGTGGGCCAGCACCCAGCTGGGCCCCTGCTCCAGCAACGCGCGTGCCGCCCGCAGGGCGTCGGCCTCGTGCAGCGCGGGCTGCCCGGCCAGGCGTTCGAGCTCGAAGGCGTTGGGCGTGACCATCCATGCCAGCGGCAGCAGCCGCTGCGCGAACACCGTCTCCAGGCCCGGTTCGACGTAGGCGCCGGTGTGGGTGTCGCCGATCACCGGATCGAGCAGGTAGCGCGGTGCCGTGCCGGCGCGATGGTGGCGCGCGATCCACCCGGCGAAGGCCTCGCCGTTGGCCACCGAGCCGAAGTAGCCGGACTGCAGCAGCCGCGCGCGCGCGGTGACGCCGCGCTCGTCCAGGCCCTGCAGCAGCTCGGCGAGCCAGTCGGCCGGCAGCACGCGGCCGCGCAGCGTCGGATAGAAGGGCGTGTTGCTGAAGAGCGTGGTGGGCACTTCGGCCACCCGCAGGCCGAGCATGCGCAGCACCGGAACCGTGGCGCTGTTGCCGGCGTAACCATAGGCCAGTTGCGACTGCACCGAGACCACGTCCACCGGCGAAGGACCCGCCGGACGGTTGCGGCGTTCGTGGACCAGATGGCTCTCCAGCGCCTCGCTCATTGCGTTCGGCCTTGTCAGGGGCCACGCATGCTAGCGCGTCGAATCGCATGCGGCGCGCAGCGTTTCAGCTGCAACCGTAATGTGCTCATTCCGTCACGTCACGCGCGCTTGCAGGCAGGAAGCGCGAGGCGTGCGCGCCGTCGTGCGCGCGGCGATGCGCGGCCGCGCGCGATGGCGCGTGATGGCGCGTGATTGTCCTTCGCTCAGGACGAGGTCATGCGGTCCCAGAACGACCTCACGCCATCGAGGAAGGTGGCCGAGCGCGGCGAATGGCGGCGCCCCTCCTCGCCGGTGAAGGTGGCCTCGAACTTCTCCAGCAGCTCGCGCTGCTCGGCGGTGAGGTTGACCGGCGTCTCCACCACCACGCGGCAGTACAGGTCGCCGGGCGCGCGGCTGCGCACCGAGCGCACGCCCTTGCCGCGCAGGCGGAACACCTTGCCGGCCTGGGTCTCGGCGGGGATGCGGATCTCGACCTCCCCGTCGAGCGTGGGCACGTTGACCACGTCGCCCAGCGCGGCCTGCGAGATGCGGATGGGCACCTCGCAGTGCAGGTCGTCGCCGTCGCGGCGGAAGATGGCGTGCTCGCGCACGCGCACCTCCACGTACAGGTCGCCCGGCGGCGTGCCGGGCGGGCCGGCCTCGCCCTCGCCCGCCAGGCGGATGCGGTCGCCGTTGTCGACGCCGGCGGGAATCTTCACCGACAGCACCTTCTCTTCCTCGACGCGGCCGGCGCCGTGGCACTCGCGGCACGGGTTGCGCAC
This sequence comes from Pseudoxanthomonas sp., assembly GCA_035687185.1. Classification (GTDB taxonomy): domain Bacteria; phylum Pseudomonadota; class Gammaproteobacteria; order Xanthomonadales; family Xanthomonadaceae; genus Pseudoxanthomonas. The sequence continues at coordinate 6,185 of DASRYN010000249.1, forward strand.
CGTCTGGCCGCGGCCGCCGCAGTCGGGGCAGGCCTGCTGCATGGTGAAGATGCCGCGCTGGAAGCGGACCTGGCCGCGGCCGTGGCAGGTGGCGCAGACCTCGACCTTGCGGTCCTCCGAGCCGGTGCCGTCGCAGGCGCGGCATTCGGCCAGGGTCGGGATCTCGACGCGCTTCTCGACGCCGGCCACCGCCTCTTCCAGGTCCAGCTCCATGACGTAGCCGATGTCGGCGCCACGGCGCGCGCCGCGGGCGCCGCCGCCACCGCCGAAGATCGTCCCGAAGATGTCGCCGAAGATGTCGTTCATGTCCGGCGCCGGACCGCCGCCGCCCATGCCGTGCTCGAAGGCCGCATGGCCGTGCGCGTCGTACGCGCGGCGCCGGGCCGGGTCCGACAGCACCTCGTACGCCTCCTTGCACTCCTTGAACGCGGCCTCGGCGGACGCGTCCCCGGGGTTGCGGTCCGGGTGGTACTTCATCGCGCAGCGACGGTAGGCCTTTTTCAGCTCCTCGTCGCTGGCGCTGCGGGACACGCCCAGCACTTCGTAGTAGTCGCGTTTCATCGGGCCGGGATCCGGGATCGGGGATTCGGGAGTGGCGGAAGCGGCGCGGCGGGGCCGGGCGCCGGGAACGGAAGAGCGGAGCCGAAGCTCCGCTCTTCCGGGTCACGGATGCCGGATCAGCCCCGGCCCTTGTCGTCCTTGACCTCGGTGAACTCGGCGTCGACCACGTCGTCCTGCGCGCCCGCCGCGGTGCCGCCGGCGCCGCCCTCCGGGCCGCCCTGCTGCGCGGCCGCGGCGGCGGCGTACAGCGACTGGCCGGCCTCCTCCAGCGCGCGGGTCTTGGCCTCGATCTGGGCCTTGTCGTCGCCCTTGATCGCCGTCTCCAGCTCGGCGATGGCGGCTTCCACGCGACCGATCACGTCGCCGGCCACTTTCTGCCCGTGCTCGCCGATCGCGCCGCGGGTGGCGTGGATCAGGCCGTCGGCCTGGTTGCGCGCCTGCACCAGCTCCTGGAACTTCTTGTCCTCCTCGCGGTGCGCCTCGGCGTCGGCGACCATCCGCTGGATCTCTTCCTCGGACAGGCCCGAGCCGGCCTTGATCTCGACCTTCTGCTCCTTGCCGGTCTTCTTGTCCTTGGCCGACACGTGCAGGATGCCGTTGGCGTCGATGTCGAAGGACACCTCGATCTGCGGCATGCCGCGCGGAGCGGGCTCGATGCCGGTCAGGTCGAACTTGGCCAGCGACTTGTTGTAGCGGGCCTGCTCGCGTTCGCCCTGCAGCACGTGCACGGTCACGGCCGACTGGTTGTCCTCGGCGGTGGAGAACACCTGCGAGGCCTTGGTCGGGATCGTGGTGTTCTTCTCGATGATCTTGGTCATCACCCCGCCCAGGGTCTCGATGCCCAGGCTCAGCGGGGTCACGTCCAGCAGCAGCACGTCCTTGACGTCGCCGGCCAGCACGCCGCCCTGGATCGCGGCGCCCAGCGCCACGGCCTCGTCGGGGTTGACGTCCTTGCGCGGCTCCTTGCCGAAGAACTCGGCCACGGCCTGCTGCACCTTGGGCATGCGGGTCTGGCCGCCGACCAGGATCACCTCGCCGATGTCGCTGGCGCGCAGGCCGGCGTCCTGCAGCGCGATGCGGCAGGGCTCGATGGTCTTCCTGACCAGGTCGTCCACCAGCGCCTCCAGCTTGGCGCGGGTGAGCTTGATGGTCAGGTGCTTCGGGCCGGAGGCGTCGGCGGTGATGTACGGCAGGTTGACCTCGGTCTGCTGCGCGCTGGACAGCTCGATCTTGGCGCGCTCGGCCGCGTCCTTCAGGCGCTGCAGCGCCAGCGGGTCCTTGCGCAGGTCGATGCCCTGGTCCTTCTGGAACTCCTCGACCAGGTAGTCGATCACGCGCTTGTCGAAGTCCTCGCCGCCGAGGAAGGTGTCGCCGTTGGTGGCCAGCACCTCGAACTGCTTCTCGCCGTCGATCTCGGCGATCTCGATGATGGACACGTCGAAGGTGCCGCCGCCCAGGTCGTAGACCACGATCTTGCGGTCGCCGCCGGCCTTGTCCAGGCCGTAGGCCAGGGCCGCGGCGGTGGGCTCGTTGATGATGCGCTTGACGTCCAGGCCGGCGATGCGGCCGGCGTCCTTGGTCGCCTGGCGCTGGCTGTCGTTGAAGTAGGCCGGCACGGTGATCACCGCCTCGGTCACGGTCTCGCCGAGGAAGGCCTCGGCGGTCTTCTTCATCTTCTCCAGGACCTTGGCCGAGATCTCCTGCGGGGCCATCCTGCGGCCCTCGGCGGTGGCCACCCAGGCGTCGCCGTTGTCGTGCTGGGCGATGGCGTACGGCACCAGGCCGATGTCCTTCTGCACCTCGGCGTCGGTGAACTTGCGGCCGATCAGGCGCTTGACCGCGAAGAAGGTGTTCTTGGGATTGGTCACCGCCTGGCGCTTGGCCGGGGCGCCGACCAGGACCTCGCCGTCCTTGGTGTAGGCGACGATCGAAGGCGTGGTGCGGTCGCCCTCGGCGTTCTCGATCACGCGGGCCTTGCCGCCGTCCATGATCGCGACGCAGGAGTTGGTCGTGCCCAGGTCGATACCGATGATCTTGCTCATGTGTGTGCTCCCTCGGGGAATTGGCTTGGCCGTTGCGCGGTGGCCCTGAGCGCTAGGTGGGGCTGCGGCGGCGCGGTTCAAGTGGGCGCGGCCGCGGCGTTCAGTCGTGGCGCGCGACCACCACCAGCGCCGGGCGCAGCAGGCGGTCGTTGAGCAGGTAGCCCTTCTGGAAGACCTGCAGCACGCTGCCCGGCGCGGCCTCGCCCGGATCGGCCTGGCTGATGGCCTGGTGTCGCTCGGGGTCGAACGGCTGGCCGACCGGGTCGACCACGGTCAGGCCGTTGTCACCGGCCACCTTCAGCAGCTGGCGGTAGGTCAGCTCCAGCCCTTCCTTCAGCGGGCCGCCCTGCCCGCCCGCCGCGGCCAGGCCGGCGTCGAGGCTGTCGAACACCGGCAGCAGCTCGCCCAGCAGCCGCTCGTTGGCGAACTTGCGCGCCTGCTCGACGTCGCGCGCCACGCGCTTGCGCTGGTTCTCCAGGTCGGCGCGCTCGCGCAGCGCGTCCATCCGCAGCTGCTCGATCTCGCCGCGCAGGGCCGCGATCTCGGCGCGCAGCTGCGATTCGAGCGTGGCCTCGGCGGCCTCGCCGCCCGGCGTCTCCTGCGGGCCCGGCTGGGAAGGGGTTTCGTTTTCGGTCATGCGGTCGGCTCCGTGGCGGCGCTCCCGGCCGCCCATCCCGGCCCTATGGGGGCCGCGGCGGAGCGATTCAAGTGACCGGGCGGTCCTGCCCGGGCGGCTGCAGCGCGGCGCCGAGCACGTCGGCGGCGGCCTGCACCACCGGGATCACCCGGTCGTAGGCCATGCGCGTGGGGCCGATCACGCCCAGCACGCCCAGCACCTGCCCGCCCGCGCCGTAGGGCGCGGTGACCACGGACACGCCGTCCAGCGGCGCCAGGCCGGTCTCCTCGCCGATGAAGATGCGCACGCCCGGCGCGCGCTGGGTGCGCTCGAGCAGTTGCAGGATCTCGCGCTTGCGGGCGAAGGCCTCGAACAGCTCGCGCAGGCGCTCCAGGTCGGACAGGTCCTGCAGGCCCATCAGCCGGGTCTGGCCGGCGACCACCATGTCGTCCCCCGGCGGTTCCAGCGCGCGCTCGGCCAGCTCGACCGACTGCGCCAGCAGCTGCTCCATCTCGTCGCGCGCCTGGCGCAGCTCCTGCAGGAGGGTGGCGCGGATCTGCGCCAGCGGCCGGCCGGCGCAGTGGGCGTTGAGGTAGTTGGCCACCCGCTCCAGCTCGGCCGGCTCGAAGGGGCGCTGCGGCTCGATCACCCGGTTCTGCACCTCGCCGTCGGCGAACACCACGATGGCCAGCACCCGGCGCCCGCCCAGCGGCACGAAGTCGATCTGCCGGAAGGCGAACTGCTCGCGCCGGGGCGCGCTGACCACGCCGACGAAATGGGTCATGGCCGAGAGCAGCTCCGAGGCGTTGCCCAGCAGCGCCTGGGTGCCGCTGCCGGCGGTGAGCTCGCTGCGCAGCCGGGCCAGCTCGCGCTCGCCCAGCGCCTTGACCTGCAGCAGGCTGTCCACGAACACCCGGTAGCCCTGCGCGGTCGGCACGCGGCCGGCCGAGGTGTGCGGCGAGCTGAGCAGCCCGATCTCCTCCAGGTCCGCCAGGATGTTGCGGATGGTGGCCGGGCTCACGTCCAGCCCCGCGTGCCGCGCCAGGGTCTGCGAGCCGACCGGCTCGCCGTCGCGGATGTAGCGGCCGATCAGGGTGCGCAGGAGCTGGCGCGCACGCGGGTCCAGGGTCGGCAGCGGGGTGTTCATGCGGCAATAGATAGTGCGTCGCCCGTCCGCCCGCAACACGTGAAGTGACCTCCGGCACCTTGCCCGGGCCGGCGGCGGGCGCCTGTAATGCCCGTCCCCCTCCCGATCGCGACTCCGCCATGCCGCCGCTGCCGCTCAAGCTGCTCCATGTCGCCGCCGCCGTGGTGTTCCTGGGCAACATCACCACCGGCTTCTTCTGGGTGCGCCATGCCGCCCGCCGCCGCGACCCGGCCCGCCTGGCCGAGGCCATGGACGGCGTGCTGCGCGCCGACGCCCGGTTCACGGTGCCGGCCGCGGCGCTGGTGCTGCTCAGCGGCCTGGGCCTGGCCCACCTGCACGGCCTGCCGCCGGCGCGGGTGCCCTGGCTGGCCGGCGGCCTGGGCCTGTTCGCGCTGTCCGGCCTGCTGTTCCTGCCGGTGGTGCTGCTGCAGCGGCGGCTGCGTGCGCTGGCCGGGGCCGGCGCGGACTGGCCGGCCTGCCGCCGCCTGTTGCGAAGCTGGACGGTCCTGGGTGCGGCCAGCACCGGCGCGGCCTGGGCGGCGCTGGCGCTGATGGTGCTCCGGCCCGGCTGAGGGCCGGCGTCTCAACGGCTGCGAAGGAGCGCATCGACACTGCCCGCATCGTGGCGCCGCCGGCCGCCCCTACAATAGCGACCATGCTCCGACACCTCGCGATCCGCGACTTCGCCGTAGTCCGCAGCACCGAGCTCGAGTTCGGCCCCGGCATGACCGTGATCTCCGGCGAGACCGGCGCCGGCAAGTCGCTGCTGGTCGATGCGCTGGGCTTCCTGGCCGGCCTGCGCGCCGACAGCGGTGTGGTCCGGCACGGCAGCGAGCGCGCCGAGCTATCGGCCGAGTTCGCCCTGCCGGACGACGCGCCGGCCCTGGCCTGGCTGCGGGCCAGCGAACTGGACGAGGACGGCCAGTGCCAGCTGCGCCGCGTGATCCGCGCCGACGGCGGCTCGCGCGCCTGGATCAACGGCCGCCCGGTCACGCTGGCGCAGCTGGCCGAACTGGCCGGCCTGCTGGTGGAGATCCACGGGCAGCACGAGCACCAGGCCCTGCTCTCGCGCGCCAGCCAGCTGGCGCTGCTGGACGCCCATGCCCGCAACCCGTCGCAGCGCGAGGCGGTACGCGCGGCCGCCGCCGCCTGGCAGGCGCTGCTGGCCGAGCGCGAGCGGCTGCAGGCGCAGGGCGACGTGTCCGACCGGATCGCCTGGCTGGAGCACCAGCTGGCCGAGCTGGAACGCGAGGACCTGGAGCCGGAGGCGCTGGAGGCGCTGGACGCCGCGCACAGGCGCCAGGCCAACGCCGCCGGGCTGATCGCCGCCTGCGACGAGGCGCTGCTCCGCCTCGGCGGCGAGGACGCGCCCTCGCTGGCGCGGCAGCTGCAGCAGGCGCGCAGGG
>DASRYN010000250.1:0-4750 GCA_035687185.1 Pseudoxanthomonas sp.
GCCCCAGCGCGATCGCCCCGCCGGCGAACAGCGCCATGCCCGCGACCACGCCCCAGAACCCGGCGTCGGCGCTCTCCAGCACCCCGGCCTGGAAGTTCATGCCGAACACGCCGGCCACCGTCGCCAGCAGGCCGGTGATGACGGTCACGAAGGTCAGCAGGCGCATGGAGCGGTGCGTCTGCAGCGCGGTCTGGCTGCTGAACAGGTCGAAGCTGCCGATCACCAGCTCGCGCGCGTTCTCCACCAGGTCCATGGCGCGTTCGAAGCGGGTGTCCAGCGCGGCGAAGTGGCGCTCGGCCTCGGTGCCCGGCGCGCGGAAGTCCGGACGCGACAGCGCGCCGAACACGTCGCGGTGCGGCGCCAGCATGCGGCGCAGCCGCGAGGCCCAGCGACGCAGCCGGCGCAGTTCGCCCAGGCAGTTCTGCGAGTGGTCCTCCAGCACGCCCACCTCCAGCCGCTCGATCGCCGCCTCGAACCGCGTCACCTCCCGGAAATAGGTGGAGAGCTGGCCGTCCAGCAGCGCGGCCACGAAGCTCTCCGCGCACAGCGCGCCCAGGTCCGGCGCGTCGCCGTCGCGCTGGCGCAGCGCCTCGATGAACGCCAGCGCCCCGCGGCGGATGCTGACCACCAGGTTCGGCCCGGCCACCAGCGCCAGCATGTTCCCGCCCACCGCCGGGTCGGCCTCGCCGTCCACCGCCACCACGCGCACCCAGAAGAACCCGGCCTCGCGCTCCAGCGCGGGATTGGTGCCGCCCTCGAGGAAGGCGCGCGCGGGCGCGGGCAGGCGCAGCGCGCGCCACACCGCATCGAGCAGGTCCGTGCCGGGATCGAGCAGGTCCACCCACAGCAGCGAATCCTCGCCCGGCGCGGCGCCGGCCAGCGCGTCCAGCGAAAGCCGGCCGGCGCCGGCGCGGCCGAACAGGCAGGCGTGGAAGGCCTCGTGCTGCGCTTCGGCTGGGGACATGTGACGGCGGCGTGCACGCGGTGTGGCGGGACCGCCAGCTTTCCGCCCGGCGGGCCAAGGCGGCGTGAAGCGCCGCGGCGGCGGCTCCGGCTGTATACTCCCCCCGAGTATCCACCGGAGCCGCCCGTGCCGCATTCGCCCGAGGACAAGAAGAAGGCGCTGGCCCGCGTGCGGCGCATCCGCGGCCAGCTCGACGCGCTCGAGCGCGCGCTGGAGGCCGGCGCCGACTGCGCGCCGGTGCTGCAGCAGCTGGCCGCGGTGCGCGGCGCGGTCAACGGCCTGATGTCCGAGGTGCTGGAAAGCCACCTGCGCGAAGCCTTCGCGCAGCCGGCGGCCTCGGCGCAGCGGCGCCGGGCCGGCATCGACGCCACCGTCGCGCTGGTGCGCAGCTACCTCAAGTGACCCCGTTTCCCCGACCCGCAGGAGCCAGACCATGAAATCCCGAGCCGCCGTCGCCTTCGCCGCGGGCCAGCCGCTGCAGATCGTCGAGATCGACGTCGCCCCGCCGCGCGCCGGCGAGGTCCTGGTGAAGATCACCCACACCGGCGTGTGCCATACCGACGCCTTCACCCTGTCCGGCGCCGACCCCGAGGGGCTGTTCCCCTGCGTGCTGGGCCACGAGGGCGCGGGCGTGGTGGTGGAGGTGGGCGAGGGCGTGACCAGCGTGGCGCCGGGCGACCACGTCATCCCGCTGTACACCGCCGAGTGCGGGCAGTGCCTGTTCTGCAAGTCGGGCAAGACCAACCTGTGCGTGGCCGTGCGCGCCACCCAGGGCAAGGGCGTGATGCCAGACGGCACCTCGCGCTTCTCCTACCAGGGCCAGCCGCTGTACCACTACATGGGATGCTCGACCTTCAGCGAGTACACCGTGGTGGCGGAGGTGTCGCTGGCCAGGATCAACCCGCAGGCCAACCACGAGCACGTCTGCCTGCTCGGCTGCGGCGTGACCACCGGCATCGGCGCGGTGCACAACACCGCCAGGGTGCAGGAGGGCGACAGCGTGGCCGTGTTCGGCCTGGGCGGCATCGGCCTGGCGGTCATCCAGGGCGCGCGCCAGGCCAAGGCCGGCCGCATCATCGCCATCGACACCAACCCGTCCAAGTTCGAGCTCGCCCGCCAGTTCGGCGCCACCGACTGCATCAACCCCAGGGACCACGACAAGCCGATCCAGCAGGTGATCGTCGAGATGACCGGCTGGGGCGTGGACCATTCGTTCGAGTGCATCGGCAACGTCGAGGTGATGCGCGCGGCGCTGGAATGCGCGCACCGCGGCTGGGGCCAGAGCGTGATCATCGGCGTGGCCGGCGCCGGCCAGGAGATTTCCACCCGGCCGTTCCAGTTGGTCACCGGCCGCAAGTGGATGGGCACCGCGTTCGGCGGCGTGAAGGGCCGCAGCCAGCTGCCGGGCATGGTGGAACAGGCCATGGCCGGGCAGATCGAGCTGGCGCCGTTCGTCACCCACACCATGGGCCTGGAGGACATCAACCACGCCTTCGAGCTGATGCACGAGGGCAAGTCCATCCGTTCGGTCATCCGCTACTGAGGCGCGCACCCGCATGCAACGCATCGAACACCGCGCCTGCTTCGGCGGCTGGCAGGACGTCTATCGCCACCGGTCCGGGGCGCTGGGCTGCGACATGACCCTCGGCGTCTACCTGCCGCCGCAGGCCGCCTCCGGGCCGTGCCCGGTGCTGTACTGGCTTTCCGGCCTGACCTGCACCGAGCAGAACTTCATCACCAAGGCCGGCGCGCAACGTTACGCCGCCGAGCACGGCATCATCCTGGTCGCGCCGGACACCAGCCCGCGCGGCGAGGACGTGCCCGACGCCGAAGGCTACGACCTGGGCAAGGGCGCCGGCTTCTACCTCGACGCCACCCGCGAGCCGTGGGCGCGGCACTACCGCATGCACGACTATGTGGCGCGGGAGCTGCCGGCGCTGGTGGAGGCGACGTTCCCGGCCAGCGACGCGCGCGCGATCAGCGGGCATTCCATGGGCGGCCACGGCGCGCTCGTGGTCGCGCTGAGGAATCCGGGCCGCTACCGCAGCGTGTCGGCGTTCTCGCCGATCGTGGCCCCGTCGCGGGTACCCTGGGGCGAGAAGGCGTTTTCCGCCTATCTGGGCGAGGACCGCGAGGGATGGAAGGCCTGGGACGCCAGCGAGCTGGTGAAGCAGGCGCAGGAGAAGCTGCCGCTGCTGGTGGACCAGGGCGGCGAGGACGAATTTCTCGACACGCAGCTGCGCCCGCAGCTGCTGCAGGCCGCGGCGGTGGCGGCCGGGCATCCGCTGCAGCTGCGCATCCGCCCGGGCTACGACCACAGCTATTACTTCATCGCCAGCTTCATCGGCGAGCACGTCGCCTACCACGCCGCGGCGCTGCACGGCCCGGTGCAGGCGCACGCCGGCGTCGCGCCCGACTGCCACGGCGGCTGCCACTAGCCGACGCGGCAGGGCGGTTCCCCGCACGCGGCGGTGTAGGAGCCCGTCTCGCGGGCGACCCGACGCCGCACCTGCCGCACCGGCTCCGGGCCCGCCGCGTCGCCGGCAAGGCCGGCTCCTGCGCGCGGCGGTGTAGGAGCCCGCCTTGCGGGCGACCCGACGCTATGCCTGCGGCGCCGGCTTCCAGGCCCGCCGCGTCGCCGGGCAGGCCAGGCTTCCTACAGGTCGAAGTCGGTGTAAAGGAAACGGCCGTCGCGCAGCACCTCGCCGCCGCGCCGCACGGCGAGCGGGGCGGCGAACATCGGCCCGTCCCACACGCAGGTGTGGAACTCGCCGTTCTCGCCGCAGGGATCCACTCCCGGCGGCAGCGCGTCCAGCAACGCGGCATCGAAGGGGCGGCCGGCGAAGGCCGGATCCAGCTGCGCGGTATCCACGCAGCACAGGTTCGCGCGCAGGCCACCGGCGAGCATCCGCCGCGCCAGCAGCGCGGTGTCTTGGCCGAACAGCGGCGTCAGCAGCTCCCAGCCGGCCTCGGCCAGGCGCTGCTGCCGCCAGGCGCGGATGTCGGCCAGGAACAGGTCGCCGAAGGCGGCGGTGCGCAGGCCCGGCCAGCGCGCGGTCGCCTCCTCCAATGCGCGGGCCATCGCCGCGCCGTGGGCGGCGTTGTCGCATTGCGCCGGGATCGGCGCCTCCAGCAGCGGCAGGCCGGCCGCGGCGGCCTGGGCCTGCAGCACCTCGCGGCGGATGCCCTGCAGCGACGCGCGCCCGTACTCGGCGGTGACCGTGGACAGCAGCGCGACCACCTCCACGTCGCCGGCGTGGCGCAGCGCGTGCAGCGTCCAGGCCGCGTCCTTGCCGCCGCTCCAGGCCAGCAGTACCTGGCGGGCCATCAGGCGCGGCTGACGTCGCGCAGCTCCCAGTGGTTGCCGGCGAGCAGGCGCAGGCGGTGGCGCAGCACGTCGCCCGGGATGGCGGTCAGCGCGACCAGGTCGATGTAGAGGTCGTGCTGGTGGCCCTGCACGGTGGCCGCCGGGTCGGTCGCGCCCAGCGCCGGGTCCACCTCGTCCGGCTCCGGCTGCAACGCGCGCCAGCGCTCGAACAGCGCCTGCGAGCGCAGTGCGTCCTGCAGTTCCTCGGCGAAGGCGTCCGCGCCGTGGGCGGTGAAGGCCAGCGCGGGGTCGTTGCCGCGCGCGCGGCCGGGCTCGGGCAGGCGGATCAGGTAGCGGACCGGCATCGTGCTCTCCGTGGCGGTGGGACCGGGGAATCTAGCAGCCGGCGCGCCGGGGGCGCGTGCTCAGGCGAACCGGTGCGGGCCGGCGGCGAAGCCGACCACCACCGCGCCCTTGCC
>DASRYN010000251.1:0-12435 GCA_035687185.1 Pseudoxanthomonas sp.
GAGCTTGACGCCCTCGGTGACCACGCCGGAGCCGTCCGGCTTGACCTGGATGCGGACGTTGTAGTCCACCACGCGCTTGTAGGCGACCAGGATCTTCATCGTGCGGGGATTCCTCGGAACTGGCTGACGGCCCGGCCGCGGCGGCAGGCGCGGGGCGGACTGCCGATTCTACCGGCCGGCCCCCGTCCGGCGCGACCCGGCCGGCGGGCCGGGCCGCCGGCCGGCGGGTACGTGTCGGCCGCAACCATCGGGCCGCTAGAATCCCCCGACGGTTCCCAGCAGAGGACAGGCATGGCCGCATCCAAACTCCATCCGGACGCCAGGACCGCGCTGGCCGACCTGGTCGCCGACGGGCAGACCCTGGCGGTGGGCGGTTTCGGCCTGTGCGGCATCCCCGAGGCCCTGATCGCCGCGCTGCGCGACTCGGGGGTGAAGGGGCTGACGGTGATCTCCAACAACGCCGGCGTGGACGGCTTCGGCCTCGGGCTGCTGCTGGAGACCCGCCAGATCCGCAAGATGATCTCGTCCTACGTGGGCGAGAACAGGGAATTCGAGCGCCAGTTCCTCTCCGGCGAGCTGGAACTGGAGTTCAACCCGCAGGGCACCCTGGCCGAGCGCCTGCGCGCCGGCGGTGCCGGCATCCCGGCGTTCTACACCGCCACCGGCTACGGCACGGTGGTGGCCGAGGGCAAGGAAACCCGCGAGTTCGGCGGCAAGCACTACGTGCTGGAGACCGCGCTCGTCGCCGACGTGGCCCTGGTCAAGGCGTGGAAGGCGGACCGGGCCGGCAACCTGGTGTTCCGCAAGACCGCGCGCAACTTCAACCCGGCCTGCGCCATGGCCGGCAAGGTCTGCGTGGCCGAGGTCGAGGAGGTGGTGGAGGTCGGCGCGATCGACCCCGACCACGTGCACCTGCCCGGCATCTACGTCGACCGCATCGTGCACAACCCGAACCCGGAAAAGCGGATCGAGCAGCGCACCGTGCGCCAGCAGGGAGACAAGTGATGGCCTGGACCCGCGACGAGATGGCGCAGCGCGCCGCCCGCGAACTGACCGACGGCGCCTACGTGAACCTGGGCATCGGCCTGCCGACCCTGGTGGCCAACCACATCCCCGAGGGCGTGGACGTGTGGCTGCAATCGGAGAACGGCCTGCTGGGCATCGGCCCGTTCCCCGCCGAGGACGAGGTCGACGCCGACCTGATCAACGCCGGCAAGCAGACCGTCACCGCGCGCGCCGGCGCCAGCTACTTCGGCAGCCACGACTCCTTCGCCATGATCCGCGGCGGCCACATCGACCTGGCCATCCTCGGCGCCATGCAGGTCACCGACAGGGGCGACCTCGCCAACTGGATGGTGCCGGGCAAGATGGTCAAGGGCATGGGCGGCGCCATGGACCTCGTGGCCGGCGTGAAGCGCGTGGTGGTGCTGATGGAGCACACGGCGAAGAACGGCGAGCACAAGATCCTGCCCGAATGCACCCTGCCGCTGACCGGCGTGGGCGTGGTCGACCGCATCATCACCGACCTGGCGGTGTTCGACGTCACCGTCGGCGGGCTCAGGCTGGTGGAGACCGCGCCGGGCGTGTCGCCGGACGAACTGGCGCGGAAGACCGGCGTGCCGTTCGCCGCCTGAGGCCGCGCGCGGCCTCAGGCGCCGTCGGCCGCGGCGCCGCCCGCGCTCCGGGCAGGCGGCCCCGCCGCGACCGTCGCGCGGGCGCCTACAGGTTCTGGTAGTTCGGCCCGGCGCCGCCTTCGGGGGTGACCCAGTCGATGATCTCGTACGGGTCCTTGATGTCGCAGGTCTTGCAGTGCACGCAGTTGGCGGCGTTGATCTGCAGGCGGCGCGCGCTGGCGCCGTCGGCGCGGGCCTCCTCGACGATCTCGTAGACCCCGGCCGGGCAGAACCGCGTGCAGGGATTGCCGTACTCGGCGGTGCAGCGGTCGATGCAGATCGAGGTGTCGCGCACCTTCAGGTGCACCGGCTGGTCCTCGTCGTGCTCGGTGGCGGCGTAGTAGACGCCCTGCAGGCGGTCGCGCGGCGGCAGCGTGCGCTGCACGTAGTCGCGCCTGGGCCGTTCGTGCTCGCCCAGCCGGTCGAGCGAGCACCAGTCGGGCTGGACCTTCAGCGTCCACGGCGAGGCGCCGCGCACCGCGGTTTCCCAGGCGGCGTTGAGCAGGCCGAACCACAGGCCCTTCTTGAAGCCGGGCTTGATGTTGCGCACCCGCTTCAGCTCGGCCATGGCTTCGGAGGCGCGCAGCTTCGCGTCGAAGCCGGCCGGCTCCAGGCCGTTGCCCGCCAGGTGTTCGGCGGCCAGCATGCCGCTGCGGATGGCCTGGTGGGTGCCCTTGATCTTGGGCACGTTGAGCAGGCCGGCGGTGTCGCCGATCAGCAGGGCGCCGGGCATCTCCACCTTCGGCAGCGACTGCCAGCCGCCGGTGACGATGGCGCGCGCGCCGGCCGAGAGGATGTTGCCGCCTTCCAGCAGCGGCGCGATGAGCGGATGGTTCTTCCACTGCTGGAAGGCTTCCCACGGCCGGTACTCGGGGTCGCGGTAGTCCAGCCCGCTGACGTAGCCCAGCGCGATGCGGTCGGCGTCCAGGTGGTAGAGGAAGCTGCCGCCATAGGTGCCGCTGTCGGCGGGCCAGCCCAGCGTGTGCACGATCTTCCCCGGGCTGACGCGCCCGGCCGGCACCTGCCACAGTTCCTTGATGCCGATGGAATACGCCTGGGGGTCGCTGTCGCGGTCCAGGCCGAAGCGCCGGACCAGGCGCTTGGTCAGGTGGCCGCGCGCGCCCTCGGCCAGCACGGTGACCCTGGCGCGGATGTCGATGCCGGGCGTATAGCCGGGCTTGTGCGATCCGTCGCGGGCGATGCCCATGTCGCCGATGCGCACGCCGACCACGCGGCCGCCGCCCTCGGGCGTGTCGTCGTGCAGGGTGTGGGCCGCGGCGAAGCCGGCGTAGATCTCCACGCCCAGCGCCTCGGCCTGGGGCGCCAGCCAGGCGCACATCGCGCCCAGGCTGACGATGAAGTTGCCGTGGTTGCGCATGCCCGGCGGCACCACCGGGAAGCGGCGGCCGCCGTCGCGGGTGAGGTACCAGAACTCGTCCTCGGTGGCGGGCACGCAGACCGGCGGCGGGTTGTCGCGCCAGCCGGGCAGCAGCGCGTCCAGCGGGCCGGGCTCGATCACCGCGCCGGAGAGGATGTGCGCGCCCACCGTGCTGGCCTTCTCGATCACGCACACCGACAGCGCCGGGTCGAGCTGCTTGAGGCGGATGGCGAAGGCCAGGCCGGCCGGGCCGGCGCCGACGGTGACGACGTCGTACTCCATCACGTCGCGTTCCACGGCATCGACGGCCGCGTCGGCGATCGTGCTGGCGGGGGTGTCCGACATCGCGGGCTCCGGCTGGCGGTTGGCGGGGCCTGCATTTTCGGGGTTCGACGCGGGCGGGGCAAATGCGCGCCGCCGCCGTCGGGCCTGCTAGCGTGGCGGCATGGAATGGCACGCCTTCGACCTGCCCGATGCCCGCGTGCGCCTGGCGCGCGGCTGGCTGCCGCCGGAGGCGGCGGAGGCGCTGATGCAGGCGCTGCTGCGCGAGGTGCCCTGGCAGGTGCACACGGTGCGCCTGTTCGGGCGGGAGCTGCCGTCGCCGCGGCTGAGCTGCTGGATCGGCGACCCCGGCGCGGCCTACCGCTATTCCGGCACGCGCTTCGCGCCGCAGCCGTGGATCGCGCCGCTGGCGGCGCTGCGCGAGCGGCTCCAGGCCGAGCTCGGTCACCCGTTCAACAGCGTGCTGGCCAACCGCTACCGCGGCGGCGGCGACGCGATGGGCTGGCACAGCGACGACGAGCCGGAACTGGGGCCGGAGCCGGCCATCGCCTCGCTCAGCCTCGGTGCGACGCGCCGGTTCCTGCTGCGCCACCGCCGCGACGCCTCGCTGCGCCTGGCGCTGGCGCTGGAGGCCGGCAGCCTGCTGCTCATGGAAGGCCCGACGCAGCGCCACTGGCGCCACGCGCTGCCGCGCACGGCGCGGCCGGTGGGCGAGCGCATCAACCTGACCTTCCGCCAGGTACGCCCGGCACCGCCGGCGTAACGCCCCGCGGCCCACGTAGGAGCCCGCCGTGCGGGCGACCGGGCGCAGCGGAACGCAGTGCGGCCAGGCCCTCGCGGCGGTCGCCGGCAAGGCCGGCTCCTACAGGCGGTGCCGATGTAGGAGCCCGCCTTGCGGGCGACCCGGGCGGAGCGGAGCGCGGAGTGGCCAGACCTCGCGGCGCTCGCCGGCAAGGCCGGCGCCTACAGGCGGCCCGATGTAGGAGCCCGCCTTGCGGGCGACCGGGGCGGAGCGGAGCGCGGAGTGGCCCAGACCTCGCGGCGGTCGCCGGCAACGCCGGCTCCTACAGGCGGTGCCGATGTAGGAGCCCGCCTTGCGGGCGACCCGGGCGGAGCGGAGCGCGGAGTGGCAAGACCTCGCGGCGGTCGCCGGCAAGGCCGGCGCCTACGGGGGCGGGTGGCGCTCGAAGTCGGCCTGGCCCTGCGCCAGCGTCCAGCCGGCGATGTCGGCGGTGATCGCCGCCAGCGCCTGCTCGAACGCCCGCGCCACGCTGGCCGTGTCCGTGGCCGTGGCCGGGCGCGCCTGCAGGAAGGTGCGGCTGGCGGCCACCCGCTGCTCGCCGTTGCGCAGCAGCTTGGCGTTGACCTCGATGGTCGCCGCGGGCACTGCGCCGCTGGCGTAGTCGGCCTCGAAGCGGCGCACGTCCATCGCCAGGCGGTAGTCCGAGCGCAGCCCGGTGGCTTGGCGGCCGACCGCGGCGATCTTCCCCGAATCCTCCAGCGCGCGCAGCACGGCGCCTTCGAGCAGGTCGGTGGGCGGCTGCGCCCACACCGCGCCGCGGTAGACCTGCAGCTCGCCCGGCACCGGGCGCACGCCGATGCGCGGGCTGTCCACCAGGCGCGCCGCGCTGGGCCGGCCGATGGCTAGCTGCCACTCCACCGCCGGCCACGACGGGTCGGGCTGCACCTGCACCTGCGGCGAGTAGATGGTGACCGGATCGCGCTGGCGGCTGCCGAGCAGCGAGCAGCCCGCCAGCAGGCACAGCGCGGCGACCAGCGACGCGGCGCGGACGCGGCGGAACGGGAGCGCGGCGTGCAGGGCCGGCGCGCGGGAGGGCGTGGGCTTCATTGCGGTTCGAACTCCTTCGGCGCGTCGCGGCCGAGCAGGAAGCGGCTGGGGTTGTTCTCCAGGCGGTCGCTGATCTGGCGCAGGTCGCGGATCAGGCCGCGCAGCTCGGTGAGGGTGGGGCCGAGCTGGGCCAGGCCCTCGTTGGCGAAGCTGTTGATGGCCGCGCGGTTCTCGCCGAGGATCGCGTCGGCGTTGCCGGCGGCCGAATCCAGCCGCGCCAGCGTCGAATCCAGCCGCTCGACGATGCCGGGCAGCTCGCGCACCAGGTTCTGGTCCAGGCGCTGCATGGTGCCGTTGGTGGTCTGCAGCGTGGCGTCCAGCCGGCGCGCGGCGTCGCGCGCGCTGACCAGCAGCGCCTGCAGGCCCTCCTCGTCGGAAGCCAGCGCGCCGCTGACGCGCTCCAGGTTCGCGAGCGTGGCGGAGATCCGGGCCACGTTGTCGTCGCTGAGCACCTGGTCCAGGCGCTCGACGATGCGGTTGGCGGTGTCGGTGATGTTCTGCAGCGCCGAGGGCGAGGTGCGGATCACCGGCAGCTCGCGCCGGTCCACCGAGGTCAGCCGCGGCGCGCCGGGCGTGCCGCCGCTGAGCTGGATGATGGCCGGGCCGGTGAGGCTGGTGATGGCCAGCTTGGCGCGGGTGTCGGTCTTGATCGGCACGCTGGCGTCGGCGCGGATGATGGCGATCACGCGGCGCGGGTCCTCCTGGTCCAGCGACAGCTTCTCGATCGAGCCGACGGCGATGCCGTTGTACTGCACCGGGCTGCCCACCGACAGGCCGGTGACTGCCTCGTCGAACACGATCTGGTAGCGCTGCCAGCTGCGCTCGGAGGAGTACTTGGCGGCCCACAGGCCGAACAGCAGCAGCGCGATCGAGACCACGATGGTGAAGGCGCCGATCAGCACGTAGTTGGCGCGGGTTTCCATGCTCAGTCCGCCTCCGTCGCGGGGGCCCGGGCGTCGCGCGCTGCGCGCGCGCGCGGGCCGTGGAAGTATTCCTGCACCCACGGGTGGTCGAAGCGCTCGACCTCCTCCAGCGGTGCGGCGATCACCACCTTGCGGTCGGCCAGCACCGCCACGCGGTCGCAGATAGCGTACAGGGTGTCCAGGTCGTGGGTGATGAGGAACACGGTCAGGCCCAGGGCCTCCTGCAGCGTGGCCAGCAGCCGGTCGAACGCGGCTGCGCCGATCGGGTCCAGCCCGGCGGTGGGTTCGTCCAGGAACAGCAGCGGCGGGTCCAGGGCCAGCGCGCGCGCCAGGCCGGCGCGCTTGCGCATGCCGCCGGACAGCTGCGCGGGCAGTTTGTCCAGCGCGTCGGCGGGCAGGCCGGCCAGCTTGACCTTCAGCAGCGCCAGCTCGTGGCGCCAGCTCTCCGGCAGTTCGGGATGGTGCTCCTTGAGCGGCACCTGCACGTTCTCGCCCACCGTCAGCGAGGAGAACAGCGCGCCGTCCTGGAACAGCACGCCGGTGTTGCGCTCGATGCGCAGGCGGTCTTCCTGGCGGCCGGAGAGGGCGTCGGTGCCCAGCACCCGGATGCTGCCGCCCTGCGGGCGGCGCAGGCCGAGGATGGCGCGCATCAGCACCGACTTGCCGGTGCCCGAGCCGCCGACCACGCCAAGGATCTCGCCGCGGCGCACGTCCAGGTCCAGGTCCTCGTGCACGACCTGGTTGCCGAAGCGGTTGACCAGGCCGCGGACCGAGATGGCGGGCTCGCCGCCGGAACCGGCCAGCGGGGACCCGGCCGGGGCGGACGGTTCCCCGCCGGCGGCCCGGGCGCCTCCTTCCCTGTTTTCCGGATCGCGCGTCACCCGTCCGAGCTCCCGTCCCTAGATGTCCATGTGCATGAACCACAGCGCCGCCAGCGCGTCGATCACGATGACCAGCGAGATGGCCTGCACCACGCTGGAGGTGGTCCGCTCGCCGACCGACTGCGCGGTGCCCTCCACCTGCAGTCCCTCCAGGCAGCCGATCAGGCCGATCACCAGCGCGAACACCGGCGCCTTGCACAGCCCGACCAGGAAGTGGCGGATTTCCATCGTCTCCTGCATGCGCGCCAGGTACATCTGCGGCGGGATGTCCAGGTCGAAGGCGCCCACGGTCACGCCGCCGGCCAGGCCGGCCATCATGGCGATGAAGGTGAGCAGCGGCAGCGTGACCAGCAGCGCCAGCAGGCGCGGGATCACCAGCAGGTCCACCGGGTCCAGGCCCAGGGTGCGGATGGCGTCGATCTCCTCGCGCGCCTTCATCGCGCCGATCTGCGCGGTGAAGGCGCTGGCGGTGCGTCCGGCCAGCACGATGGCCGTCAGCAGCACCGCGAACTCGCGCAGGAACGCGATGCTCACCAGCTCGACCACGAAGATCTCGGCACCGAAGTCGCGCAGGATGGTCGAGCCCAGGAAGGCGATCACCGCGCCCACCAGGTAGGACAGCAGCGCCACCAGCGGCACCGCGTCCAGGCCCACCTGCTCCATGTGCGCCACGGTGGCGGTGGGGCGGAAGCGCCGCGGCTCGCGCACCATGCGCGCCAGCTTCCACAGGTTCTCGCCGGTGAAGCCCACCAGCGCCACCACTTCGCGCAGGTTGCCGTGCACGGCCCGGCCCAGGCGTTCGAGCGCGGCGGCGAAGCCGTAGTCGCGGCGCCGCACGGGGCGCTCGTCGGACACGTCCTCGATGGCCTGCACCAGCGCGGCGTGGTCGCCGGCGAAGCGCAGCGCGTCGGATGCCAGCCGGCGGCGGCGCGAGAAGCGGATCAGCTGCATCACCCCGGCCGAGTCCAGCCGGTCCACGCCCGAGGCATCCAGCGCGGCGACCCCGTCCGGGATGTCGCGCAGGCAGTCGCCCATGGCCAGCGCGTGGGCCAGGGTCCAGTCGCCGGCCAGCACCACGCGGCCGGGATCGGCCGGGGCCTGCTGCCATCGTGGCGGGTTCGGGGTCGTCTCGCTCATGTCGGCCCGGCGAGCATACAGGCAAGCGCGGAGGATCGCGTCGCGGTCCGCGCGGCAGGCCATACTAGTCCGATGCCGACCGTCCCCGCCCGTCCCAAGGCCAGCTACGCGCAGCGCATCGCCTTCGTCTCGGAGATGGCCGCCCGGCTGCACCGCTACGGCACCACGGCGCAGCGCCTGGAGGCCACCGTCACCGCGCTGTCGCAGCGGCTGGATCTGGAGTGCGAGGCCTGGTCCAACCCCACCGGCCTGATCCTCAGCTTCAGCGACCCCGGCAAGCCGCTGGGCAGCACCGACACCACGCGCGTGATCCGGCTGCCGCCGGGCGAGAACGACCTGCACAAGCTCAGCGAGGCCGACCGCATCGCCGAAGCCGTGGCCAACGGCCAGATGAGCATCGCCCAGGGCCACACCGCGCTGCGCACGCTCGACCGCCCGCCGGCCGCGCGCGCGCGGGTGATGCACGTGCTGGCCTTCGGTTTGGCCGCCGCGGGCGTGGCCGGGCTGTGGCGGCTGCCGTGGCTGGACATCGCCACCGCCGCGGCCACCGGCCTGCTGATCGGCCTGCTCGACCAGTACACCAGCCCGCGGCCGGCCCTGAAGGAGGCCAGCGATGCGCTGGCGGCGCTCATCGCCGGCACGGTGGTGAGCCTGGTCGCGGCCGCGGTCGGGCCGCTGAACCTCAACACGGTGGTGATCGCTTCGCTGGTGGTGCTGCTGCCCGGCATGGCGCTGACCAACGCGGTCAACGAACTGGCCAGCCAGCACTGGGTGTCGGGCACGGTGCGCTTCGCCGGCGCGCTGACCACCGTGCTCAAGCTGACGGTGGGGGCGATGGTGGCGGTGGTGCTGCTGGACCTGGTCGGCCTGCAGCCACAGGTGCGCGCCTGGCGACCGCAGCCGGACTGGGTGGAGTGGATGTCGATGGGCGTGGCCGCGTTCGCCTTCGCCGTGCTGTTCAGGGCCAGCCGCCGCGACTACCCCTGGGTGATGGGCGCGGCCGTGGCCGGCTACCTGATCGCGCGCTACGCCGGGCACGCCTGGGGCAGCCAGGTGGGCATCTTCCTTTCCGCGCTGGTGCTCACCGCGGCGGGCAACGCCTTCGGGCGCTGGGTGCAGCGGCCCGGCGCGCTGATCCGGCTGCCGGGCATCATCATGCTGGTGCCGGGCAGCGCCAGCCTGCGCGGGCTGCTGACCCTGGTCCAGCAGCAGGACATGGATGCCGGCCAGAGCGCGATGCTCGGCGTGCTCAACATCGTCATGGCGCTGGTGGCGGGGCTGCTGTTCGGCAACCTGCTGATCCCGGCGCGGAAGAACCTGTAGGCCGGGTTTCCCTGCAAGGCGCGGGTCGAGCCCCGTGCCGGCGGAAGGAAAAAAACGCCGGCGTGGGCCGGCGTTTTTTTTTTCGCGTGTGGGCGCGTCTTACTTCCTGGCCTTCTTGACCACGCGCTTCCGTGCGGCGGGCTTGGTCTTGGCGGGCGTGGGCTTGGCCGCGCCGGGAATCACGAACTCGCCCAGGTCGCGGCCCTTGGCCAGCTGCGCGGCCAGCCAGCGCGGCTGCTTGCCGCGGCCAGTCCAGGTTTCCTTCGGGTTTTCCGGGTTGCGGTACTTGGGCGGCACCTTGCCCAACTTGCGGGCCGGCCGCGCCGTGCCGCGGGTGGGCGCGCCGCCGAGGCCGAACAGCTCCTCGATGGTGTAGCCCTCGGCCTTGGCCAGCCTGGTGAGCTTGCTGCGCACCTGTCCCACCGGGCTGCGCTTGGCCAGCTGCGCCTGGCGCTTCTGGGCCGTGGCGATCAGGGAGCCGAGTTCGCGCGGCGAGAGCGAGGTAAGGTCGATCGACATCGAATTCTCCGGGTAGTGGACGGAATTACATGCCCATCCCTGAGCAGGCCGGCGAAGGATAATGCAAGGCATTATCCGGCGTAAATGAAGGCCGCGTGCAGGCGCGCATTATCGCCGCGGGAATGGCGCCCGCGGAACGCGGGAAACCCGCGGGAAACCCGCGGGAAATGCGCACCCAAAGGGCCGCTGCGCCGCCGGCAATTCCGGCCCGAGGTTTCCTGCGGGCCGGGACAGCGCGTCCCGCCGGGCGCGCGGCGCCGGTGCGGGTCGCCGCGTGACGCCTCAGGCGGCCACGCCCAGCCGCCGCAGCAGCTGCGCGCGGTCCAGCGCCTCGGCCTCGCCGCCGCGGCGCGCGCGGTACTCGAAGGTCCCGGCGGCCAGGCCGCGCTCGGACACCACCACCCGGTGCGGGATGCCGATCAGCTCGACGTCGGCGAACATCGCGCCCGGGCGCAGGCCGCGGTCGTCCAGCACCGCGTCCACGCCGGCGGCCAGCAGCTCGTCCAGCAGCGACTGCGCGGCCGCGTCCACCGCCGCGTCCTTCTTCGGATTGATGACGCACACGGCCACGGTCCACGGTGCCATCGGCTCGGGCCACACGATGCCGGCCTCGTCGTGGTTCTGCTCGATCGCCGCGGCCACGATGCGCGAGACGCCGATGCCGTAGCAGCCCATCGCCGGCACGGTGGCCCTGCCGTTCTCGTCCAGCACGGTGAAGCCCATGGCCTGCGAATACTTGCGGCCGAGCTGGAACACGTGGCCCACCTCGATGCCGCGGCCGATGCGGATCTGCCCGCCGTCCTCGGCGCGGTCGCCGTCCACCACGTTGCGGATGTCGGCCACCACGTCGGGCTCGGGCAGGTCGCGGCCCCAGTTGACGCCGGCCAGGTGGAAACCGGCCTCGTTGGCGCCGACGACGAAATCGGCCAGGGCCGCGACCTCGCGGTCGGCGACGATGCGTACCGGCGTGCGCGGGGCCAGCGGGCCGAGGAAGCCCGGCTCGCAACCCAGGTGGGCGACGATCTCGGCCTCGTTGGCCAGGCGGTAGCCGGCCAGGCCGGGCACCTTGCCCAGCTTGATCTCGTTGACCGCATGGTCGCCGCGCACCAGCGCCAGGACGAAGCCTTCCTCGCCCATCACCGCCACCGACTTGACCGTGCGCGCCAGCGGGATGCCCAGCAGCGCGGCCACGTCCTCGCAGGTCTTCTGCACCGGTGTGTCGACCTTGCGCAGCGCCTCGGCCGGCGCCGGCCGAGGCGCGGGCGCGGCGGCCACGGCCGCCTCGACGTTGGCCGCGTAGTCCGAGCCGGTGGAGAAGGCGATGGCGTCCTCGCCCGAGTCGGCCAGCACGTGGAATTCCTGCGAGGCGTCGCCGCCGATGGCGCCGGAGTCGGCCTGGACCGCGCGGAACTCGAGCCCCAGCCGGGTGAAGATGCGGCTGTAGGCGGCGTGCATGTTGCGGTACTCGCGCGCCAGGTCTTCGTCGGTGAGGTGGAAGGAGTAGGCGTCCTTCATCAGGAACTCGCGCGCGCGCATCACGCCGAAGCGGGGGCGGATCTCGTCGCGGAACTTGGTCTGCACCTGGTAGAAGTTCACCGGCAGCTGCCGGTAGCTGCTCAGTTCCTGCCGCGCGAAGTCGGTGATGGCCTCCTCGGCGGTGGGGCTGTAGCAGTACTCGGCTTCCTTGCGGTCGCGGATCTTCAGCAGCTGGTCGCCGAACTTCTCCCAGCGGCCGGTTTCCTCCCACAGCTCCTTCGGCTGGATGGTGGGCAGCTGCAGCTCGATGGCGCCGGCGCGGTCCATCTCCTCGCGCACCACGGCCTCCACCTTGCGCAGCACGCGCAGGCCCAGCGGCGACCAGGTGTACAGGCCGGCGGCCAGCTTGCGCAGCATGCCGGCGCGCAGCATCAGCCGGTGGCTGACCAGTTCGGCGTCGGCCGGGGTTTCCTTGGTGGTGTGCAGGTGGAAGCGGGACAGGCGCATCGCGGGGGCAATCCGGGGGGCGAAGCCGGACATTCTGCCAGCACCGCGCCGGGGCTGCCTCGCGCGGGCCGGCGCGAGGCGCGGCTCAGCGGCTGGCGTCCACCCGGATGCCGGGCTCGGGCTCGCGCGCGATGCGCTCGTACGGGCGGCCTCGGGGCGGCGCGTCGGTGATGTGCAGGCGGCCTTCGGCGTCGCGCCAGCGGTACAGGGGGCGCAGCGCATCTTCGGCCTGGGCCGCCGCCGCGGCCTCGGCCCGCGCGCGGGCCTCCGGCGAGTGCCGCGGCGCCGGGTCGCGGCCCAGCCACCAGGCCAGGCCGGCGCCGAGCGCCAGGCCGGCGAGGACGGCCCAGGCGGCGCGCATGGCTCAGCCGGCCGGCGGGCAGTAGGCCTTGACCGCGGCCTGGGCCAGCTCCCGCTGCGCGCCGCGTTCCTCGGCGGTGAGGGTGTGGTCCGGCTTGCCGTCGCCGTCGGTGTCCTGCTGCACGGT
>DASRYN010000252.1:0-9802 GCA_035687185.1 Pseudoxanthomonas sp.
CCAGCAGGCAAGCCGCCGCGGCCAGGCGCAGCGCGGCCCGGAAAGCCTCAGGCCTCATCGAGGTAGTACCAGCGCCCGCCCTGGCGCAGGAAGCGGCTGCGCTCGGCCATGCGCACGGCGCTGCCGCCGCCGACGCGGTAGCGGGCGACGAACTCCACCTCGGCGCGGTCGCCGCTGGCGCGATGCGACTTCACCTCCAGCCCCAGCCAGACCACGCGCTGGCCCGCGGGGTCGTCCAGGTCCAGCCGCGCGGGGCGCGTGTCCGGGTGCCAGGTGGCGCGCAGGTAGTCGGGCAGGCCCAGCACATAGGCGCTGTAGCGCGAGCGCATCAGCGCCAGGGCGTCCGGCGCCGGCTGGCCGGCGTGCCAGCGGCCGCAGCAGGCCTCGTAGTCCTCGCCGGTTCCGCAGGGGCAGAGCATGCGTGGCCTCCGCAGGCGGCGCTCAGCGCCGGCCCCCGATGAAGCGCAGGAACTCGTCGCGGGTGCGCGCGTCCTCGCGGAAGCTGCCGAGCATGGTCGAGGTGACCATGCTCACCCCGCGCTTGTGGATGCCGCGCGTGGTCATGCACTCGTGCACGCCCTCCACCACCACGCCCACGCCCAGCGGGTGCAGCACGTCCTGGATGCACTGGGCGATCTGCGCGGTCATCTTCTCCTGCACCTGGAAGCGGCGCGCGTAGGCCTCGACCACCCGCGCCAGCTTGCTGATGCCCACCACCTTGCCGGCCGGCAGGTAGCCCACGTGCACGCGGCCGATGATCGGCGCCATGTGGTGCTCGCAATGGCTTTCGTACTCGATGTCGCGCAGCACGATCATCTCGTCGTAGCCGGCGACCTCCTCGAAGGTGCGGGCCAGGTACTCGCGCGGGTCCACGCGGTAGCCGCTGAACCAGTCGGCGTAGGCCTCGGCCACGCGGCGCGGGGTGTCCAGCAGGCCTTCGCGCGCGGGATCCTCGCCGGCCCAGCGCAGCAGGGTGCGCACGGCCTCCTCGGCCTGGGCCTGGGTGACGGGGGTGTCGGGGAGGCGGTCGCTCATGACGCACGGTGCTGGCGGCGGGACGCCATGGTACCGCGTCGCCGGACCATGACATTCCGCACGTGGCCGCGGCCGGCCGCCGGCGACAGAATGGTCGCCTCGCCATCCTCCGGAGATCCGCCGTGCGCCGTACCGTGTCCGCCGTCAGCACCCTGGCCCTGGCCCTCGCCCTGGCCGCCTGTTCCCCGCAGCCCGCCGGCGACGCCGCCGGCCAGCCCGCCGACGCCGCCGAACAGGCGCAGGACGAATCGCAGCGGCTGAATGCCTGGTTCGAGGCCCAGTACGAGGAGCTGCTCAGGTTCAGCCCCACGCAGCTGACCTTCCTCGGCCGCAAGGAGCTCAACGACCAGCTCGACGACATGTCCGAGGCGGCCATCCGCAAGCGCCTGGCGTGGCTGGAGGCCTCGGTGAAGGAGATGGAATCCACCTTCGACCACGACAAGCTGGACCCGGAGGCGCAGCTGTCCTGGGAGCTGTGGAAGCGCCAGTACGAGAGCATGCGCGACGGCATGCCGTTCCTCGCCAACGGCTACCTGTTCGACCAGATGAGCGGCATGCACAGCTCCGCGCCGACCTTCCTGATCAACTTCCACAAGGTGGAGGACGAGAAGGACTACCTGGCCTACGTCTCGCGCCTGCAGAAGCTGCCGGTGCTGTTCGACCAGCTGCTCGAGCGCGCCCGCGCCTCGGCCGCGCAGGGCATCCGCCCGCCGAAGTTCGCCTACGAGGGCGTGCGGGACCAATCGCGCAAGGTGGTCACCGGCGCGCCGTTCGGCGCGGGCGCCGACAGCGCGCTGTGGGCCGACGCCCAGGCCAAGGCCGACGCCCTGGTCGAGAAGGGGGCCATCACCGCCGAGCGCGCCGCCGAGCTCAAGGAGCAGGCGCGCAAGGCGCTGCTGGAGCAGGTGCAGCCGGCCTACGCGCGCATCATCGCCTGGTGCGAGGAGGAGCTGCCCAAGGCCGCGGAGAACGCCAGCGGCGTAGGCGCCACCCAGGCCAACGGCGCGGACTACTACGCCTACCAGCTGCGCGAGATGACCACCACGGGCATGAACGCCGAGGAGATCCACCAGCTCGGCCTGTCGGAGGTGGCGCGCATCCGCGGCGAAATGGAGGCGCTGAAGCAGCGGGTGGGCTTCGAGGGCGACCTGCCGGCGTTCTGGGAGTTCCTCAACAACGACAAGCGCTTCAAGTTCCCGGACACCGACGCCGGCCGCCAGGCCTACATCGACGAGGCCACCCGCGTCATCGACAACATCAAGCAGCACCTGCCCGAGTACTTCGGCCTGCTGCCCAAGGCCGACCTGGTGGTCAAGCGCGTGGAGGCCTTCCGCGAGCAGCCCGGCGCGGCCCAGCACTACTACCCGGGCACCCCGGACGGTTCGCGCCCCGGCATCTACTACGCGCACCTGTCGGACATGAACGCGATGCCCAGGACCGAGCTGGAGGTCATCGCCTACCACGAGGGCCTGCCCGGCCACCACATGCAGATCTCCATCGCCCAGGAACTCAAGGGCGTGCCGACCTTCCGCACCCAGCAGTTCACCACCGCCTACACCGAGGGCTGGGGGCTGTACGCCGAGTGGCTGGCCAAGGAGATGCCGGGCACCTACCAGGACCCGTACTCCGAGTACGGCCGCCTGATGTCGGAGATGTGGCGCGCCATCCGCCTGGTGGTGGACACCGGCCTGCACGCCAAGGGCTGGACCGAGCAGCAGGCGGTGGACTACTTCCGCGCCAACAGCTCCATCCCGCTGGCGGCGATCCAGTCGGAGGTGCGCCGCTACCTGGTCAACCCGGGCCAGGCCACCGCGTACAAGGTGGGCATGATCAAGATCCAGGAGCTGCGCCGGAAGGCGGAAGCCGAGCTGGGCGACCGTTTCGACATCCGCGGCTTCCACGACACCGTGCTGGGCGGCGGCGCCATGCCGCTGGACCTGCTGGAGCAGCGCGTGGACCGCTGGATCGCGGAGAAGAAGAAGGCCTGAGCACGGCCTGCACAAGGCACCGCCGGCCGGCCGCCGGCGGTGCGCGCGACGGCGGCAGGCATTCGCGGCAGCGCCGCCGTGCAGCAGCGGTCGGCGAACGACCGGGGCGGGCAGACGGGCAGCCGGCCCGCCGAAGGAGGCCGGCGTCGCTCGCCGGCCGCGTCAGTCCTCGTCCGCCGCCTTGGGTGCGCTGAGCGCCTTGCTGTACATGCCGGAGCGGTCGAAGCAGCAGGCGCGGCGCATGCCCGAGGCCAGCTTGTCGCAGGCGGTGGCGATGCGCTTGACGCGGGTCTCGGCCTTCTTGCCCGAGACGATCCACTGGATCCAGTCGCGCCGGGCCACCGGGGTGATGTCGGCCCAGGTGGCGCGCGCGGCCGGATTGGCGGCCAGGGCCTGGCGCAGGTCCGCCGGCACCTTGGGCTCCGGCTCCTTGTCCACCGGCCGGACCTCCAGCGCCACCGTCTCGCCCGCCTGCACGCCCGCGGCCTCGCGCAGCCTGCGCTCCACCTTCAGCCAGTGGCCGCCCTGGCCGTCCGGCTCCAGCGTGGCCTGGAACGGCCGCCCGGCGAGGGTGCCGTCCACGGTGACCTGGCTGCGCGTCGGCAGCTTCGCGCTGGCGGCCTTGGGCAGGAGCAGGAAGGTCCACGCGGCGCCCTTCGGCTCCGCCGGCCGCCGCAGCCTGGCCTCGAATCGGATGGTCTCGGTGCCCATGGCGGGCAGGATATCGCGGGCCGCCGCGCTTGAAATCCCCGCCGCCGCACGCATATCCGGCGCCTGCCTGGCCTTGCAAGGAGCCCGCCCGTGACCACGACCGCCGAGACCCGCAAGTTCGAAGCCGAAGTCGCCCAGGTGCTGCACCTGGTCACCCACTCGCTGTACTCGCACAAGGAGATCTTCCTGCGCGAGCTGGTGTCCAACGCCTCCGACGCCTGCGACAAGCTGCGCTTCGAGGCCATCGGCAAGCCCGAACTGCTGGCCGGCGAGGGCGAGCTGCGCATCGACGTGAGCTGGGACAGGGCCGCGCGCACCGTCACTATTCGCGACAACGGCATCGGCATGGACCGCGACGAGGTGGTGGCCAACATCGGCAGCATCGCCAGCTCCGGCACCCGCCGCTTCCTGGAGGCGCTGGGCAGCGAGCAGAAGGCCGACGCCCGCCTGATCGGCCAGTTCGGCGTGGGCTTCTACTCGGCCTTCGTCGTCGCCGACCGCGTCACCGTGCTGACCCGCCGCGCCGGCACCGCGCCCGAGGCCGGCACCAAGTGGGAAAGCGACGGCCGCGGCGAGTACACCCTGGAGCCGGCCACCCTGCCCGAGCGCGGCACCACCGTGATCCTGCACCTGAAGGCCGACGAGGACGAGTTCCTGGACGGCTGGAAGCTGCGCAGCCTGATCCGCAAGTACTCCGACCACGTCGCCTTCCCGATCCGCATGCCGAAGGAAGCGCCGGCCGGCAAGGACGACGAAGCCAAGGCCGACGCTGCCCCCGAGTGGGAGACGGCCAACGACGCCTCCGCCCTGTGGACCAGGCCCAAGACCGAGATCTCCGACGAGGACTACACGGGCTTCTACAAGTCCCTCGGCCACGACTTCAACGACCCCGCCGCCTGGACCCACAACCGCGTCGAAGGCAGCCAGAGCTTCACCACCCTGCTGTACCTGCCCGCGCAGCCGCCGTTCGACCTGATGCTGGGCGGGCGCGACGAGCGCAAGGGCCTGAAGCTGTACATCAAGCGCGTCTTCATCATGGACGCCGCCGAGGAACTGCTGCCCAACTACCTGCGCTTCGTGCGCGGCGTGGTCGACGCCGACGACCTGCCGCTCAACGTCAGCCGCGAGATCCTGCAGCAGAACCGGCAGCTGGAACGCATCCGCGGCGCCTGCATCAAGCGCGTGCTCGACCTGATCGAGAAGCTCTCGCGCGACGAACCCGAGAAGTTCGCCGCCTTCCTCAAGGCCTTCGGCAACACCCTGAAGGAAGGCATCGTCGAAGACCACGCCAACCGCGAGCGCATCGCCAAGCTGCTGCGCTTCGCCTCCACGAAGAGCGAAGGCGAGGCGCAGACCGTCTCGCTGGACGACTACGTCGGCCGCATGGCCCTCGGCCAGGACGCCATCTGGTACGTCACCGCCGACAGCCACGCCGCCGCCGCCGGCAGCCCGCAGCTGGAGGCCTTCCGCGCCAAGGGCATCGAAGTGCTGCTGATGTCCGACCGCATCGACGAATGGATGCTCGGCCACCTGCACGAATACGCCGGCAAGCCGCTCAAGCACGTCGCCAAGGGCGAGCTGCCGCTGGACGAGGCCGACAAGGCCAAGCAGGAAGAAGCCGCCAAGGCCGCCGCCCCGCTGCTCGAAAGGCTGAAGACCCTGCTGGGCGAGCGCGTGGCCGACGTGCGCGTCTCCGCCCGCCTGACCGACTCGCCCTCGTGCCTGGCCCTGTCCGAATACGAAATGGCCCCGCACCTGGCCCGCCTGCTGCGCGAGGCCGGCCAGCCCGTGCCGGAGAACAAGCCCACGCTGGAGATCAACCCGCAGCACCCGCTGCTGAAGAAGATCGAAGGCGAGGCCGACGAGGCGCGCGCGGGCGACCTGGCGGCGTTGTTGCTGGAGCAGGCGGAGCTGACCGCCGGTGCGGCGCTGGCGGATCCGGCGGGGTTCGTGCAGCGGGTGAACCGGTTGTTGGTGGGGTGAACCTGGGTAGCGGGCGTGTGCCCGCTGTCAGCGCTGGCGTTTGTGCATCGCGGTGATGCGGTTGAGGGTGTCGATCTCCTGCGCATCCAAATAGTTCTTGGCGGTGCCCACGTCCTGCTTGAGGACTTGCCGCCCTTCCAGGCGGTCAGGCCCATGTGCGGGCTGTTGGCATCGGCGCGCCGGCGGATGATTTCGGCGGCGGTCAAACCGGTGGCGGCGTAGTGCATCTTGTTCTGCATGATGGCGAAGAAGCGCTGCGTGGCCTGCTCGCCCTTCCGGTAATCCGCGGCCATAGCGAGATCTCGCGGATACGCTGGTAGACCCGCGCCTCGCTGGCGCGGATCTCCCGGATGCGAGCCAGCAGCTCGTGGAAATGATCCGCCGGGCCAACGTTGCCCTTGAGCCGTTCATCGTCCAGCACGAAGCCCTTGACCAGGTACTCGGACAGCCGGGCAGTGGCCCATTGCCGGAACTCTGTGCCCCGGGCGGAACGGACGCGGTAGCCGACGGCCACGATGGCCTCCAGCCGGTAGTGCTTGGTGCGCCGGGAAACGGTTCTTTCTCCCTCCTGGCGAACTTGTAAGTACGGCTTACAGGTTGCCGCCTCATCCAGCTCGCCTTCGGCGTAAATGGCCTTGGGGTGCTGGGTGATGTTCTGGGGCGTGGTCTGGTACAACTCGGCGATCTGCGCCTGGGTCAACCAGACCGTCTCGCCCGCCAGCAGGACGCGGATGCTGCCGTCCGTGCCAGCTGGATGATCAGCAGTTCGCCTTCCGCGACAGGCGTCATCTCCCGGCTCACTCCATCAGCTCCTTTCGCTGGTTGGAAATCTCGCCTTCCAGCCGACGGACGTCGGCCTCGATCTCCAGCAGCGGCCGCGGCGGCTCGTACATGTAGAAGCGCCTTCATCGATCTGGACCTGCATGGAAACCGCCTCGTCCAAACTGTGGTTTAGATTCGTGTGTATGCGAGTTCGATAGGCAACGGAACCTAAGCTATTCCTTCCCGGCAGCGCTGCCGGCGGCGGTCATGACGCGCCGTCGTCGATGCAGAGCACGTTCGGGTCCACCTCGACGGCCGGCGCACCGCGCGCTACATGGAGTACCGCTGGGAGCCGGATCGCGCCTACGCGCCCTGAAGCGGCCGCACGTCGGCTCCATACCGACCTGGCACCGACGGGCGCCAGACGCGGCAGGCGGAGACGATCGGCCGAAGCCTTGGTGCGCTCGGGCGCCGGACTGCCTTGCCCCGACACGCTGCGGCGAGGCCCGCCAACGCGGGCCTCGCCTGACTGGCTCACCAGATCCGCACGCGGTCTTCCGGTGCGATGTACAGCGGATCGCCTTCCTTCACGCCGAAGGCGTCGTACCACGCGTCGATGTTGCGCAGCGGGGCGAAGGCGCGGATGTGGCCCGGCGAGTGGGTGCCGTTGACCAGCTGCTGGCGCAGGGCGTCGTCGCGCCACAGGGTGCGCCACACCTGCGCCCAGCCCAGGAACAGGCGCTGCTCGCCGGTGAAGCCGTCGATCACCGGCGCCGGCTTGCCGCCCAGCGAGCGGCGGTAGGCCTCCAGCGCGATGGTCAGGCCGCCCAGGTCGCCGATGTTCTCGCCCATCGAGGTGCGGCCGTTGATGTGCAGGCCCGGCAGCTGCGGGAACGGGTAGGCCTCGTACTGGGCGCCGAGCCTGGCGGCCTGGGCCTCGAACTTGGCCGCGTCCTCGGGCGTCCACCAGTCGCGCAGCACGCCGGCGCCGTCGGACTTGCGGCCCTGGTCGTCGAAGCCGTGGATGATTTCGTGGCCGATCACGCCGCCGATGGCGCCGTAGTTCACCGCCGGGTCGGCGTCCGGGTCGAAGAACGGGGGCTGCAGGATCGCCGCCGGGAACACGATCTCGTTCTTGACCGAGTTGTAGTAGGCGTTGACGGTCTGCGGGGTCATGCCCCACTCGCCCTTGTCCACCGGCTTGCCGAGGCGGGCGCGGCGGTAATCCCATTCGAACTGGCGCGCGCGCAGCGCATTGCCGACCACGTCGCCGTTGGCGATGCGCAGGCCGCTGTAGTCGCGCCACTTCTCCGGGTGGCCGATCTTCAGGCCGAAGCCGGCCAGCTTGGCGCGCGCCTCGGTCTTGGTGGCCGGGCTCATCCAGTCCAGCGTGTCCAGGCGCGCGCCCATGGCGGCCTTCACATTGGCCACCAGCGCGTCCATCTTGGCCTTGGCGTCCGGCGGGAAGTACAGCTTCACGTAGTCGCGGCCGACGGCCTCGCCCATGCTGGCTTCCACCAGCGCCACGCCGCGCTTCCAGCGCTCGCGCTGCTCCAGCTGGCCGGACAGGAACTTGTCGCGGAACTGGAAGTGCGCGTCGGCGAAGGCGCGCGACAGCAGCGGCGCGGCCTCGTCGATGGCGTGGAAGGCCTGCCAGGCCTGCAGCGTGGCCAGGTCGGTCGCGGCGAAGATCGCCGCCATCTTCGGCACCGCGGTGTCCTGGCGCACCACGGCGCGGTCGCCGTGGTCCACGCCGGCGGCGGCGAAGTAGGCGGCCCACGGGAAGCCCGGCGCGTAGCGATCGAACTCGGCGAAGGCCACCGGGTTGTAGGTCTTGTCGCGGTTGCGGCTCTCGGCGCGGGTCCAGTGCGCCTCGGCGATGCGGGTCTCGAAGGCCATCACCGCGCGGGCGCTGGCCTCCGGGTCCTTCCAGCCGCCCAGCGCCAGCATCTGCGCGATGTAGGCGACGTAGCGCTCGCGCTGCGGGGCGAAGTTCTCGCGCAGGTACATCTCGCGGTCGCCCAGGCCCAGGCCGGACTGGTTCATGTACAGCGTGTAGCGGTCCGGGTCGCGCTGGTCGTCGGACACGCCCAGGCCGAACAGGGTGACGTTGAAGGTGTCGTGCGCGCCCATCAGCGCGGCCAGGCGCTCGCGGCTGTCGGCCTGGCGGATGCGCTGCAGCACCGGCTGCAGCGGGGCCGCGCCGAGCTTCTCCACCGCCGCGTCGTCCATGAAGCCGCGGTAGATGGCCGCGATTTTGGCGCCGTCGCCGTCGGTGGCCGGGTTGCCCGGCGCGTAGCCTTCCACCAGCGCGCGCACGCGCGCCTCGGACAGGTCGCGCAGGACGCGGAAGGAGCCGTAGCTGGACTGGTCGGCCGGGATCTGCGTGGTCCTGGCCCAGGTGCCGTTGGCGTAGGCGAAGAAATCGGCGCCGGGGGAGACGGTGGTGTCCATGCCGGCGGTGTCGATGCCCCAGCTGCCGTAGCGGGTGGCGGCGATGGCGTCGCCGCCCCCGGCGGGGCCGGCGTCCTGGAACAGCACCCGCAGGATGCAGGCGTCGTCGGCGCAGGCATGCGCGTCGTCGTGGGCGGCGGCCTGGGCGGCGAAGCCGAGGGCCAGCAGGGTCGCGGCGGTGAGCAGGGTCTTCTTCAAGGCGGTCTCCACGGCCGGGGACGGTCGGCCGGCCTGACCGCTCAGGATAGTTGCAGCCGAGACCAGCCGCGGGTGCCGGAAGTCCGGGGGCGGGCGCCGGACCCGCTCAGCCCGGGGACTGCAGCCGCCAGGCCAGGCCGGACAGGCGGCTGGCGTGGCGCGACAGGGCGGCGCCGAGGATCCCGGCACCGGCGGCCAGGTGCAGGCTGCGGCGGGCGCGGGTCAGGCCGGTGTAGACCAGCTCGCGCGAGAGCACGCGGTTGAAGCGGGCCGGCAGCAGCAGCCAGACCTCGTCGAACTCCGAGCCCTGGGCCTTGTGCACGGTCATGGCGAAGGCGCTCTCGTGCGCCGGCAGGGCGGCGGGGTGGAAGGCGCGCGGGCGGGCCGGGTCCTCGCCGGGGAACCAGGCCACCAGGGCGCCGCCGTCGTCGCGCAGGCAGATGCCGATGTCGCCGTTGAACAGGCGGTGGCGGTAGCTGTTCTCGGTGACCAGCAGCAGGCGGCCGTGGAAATGGCCGGCCGCGCCGCCGCGCCGCGCCGCGGCCACCCCGGTCCCGGCCAGCAGGGCCTCGATGCGGGCGTTGAGCGTGCGCGCGCCCTGCGGGCCGTCGCGCAGGGCGGTGAGCAGGCGCAGGCGGCCGGCCAGGGCCAGCGCCTCGGCCGGGCTGGCG
>DASRYN010000253.1:0-11490 GCA_035687185.1 Pseudoxanthomonas sp.
CCGTAGAGGCAGCGGTCCATGACGAGGTGGATGCGCCGCGGGTTGCCGCCGCTGGCGCGATGCAGCTCGGCCACCGCGTCGGGCTCCAGCGCGATGCCGCCGCCGCCGGGACCGGAGGCGGCCAGGCGGAAGGCGACGTAGTCGCCGGTCTGGCCCGCGTCCATCGGGGCCAGGCGTACGTGCTTGCAGATGCGGCTGGTCAGCTGGCGGATGCGAGGCTGCTCCAGGTTCTCGCGCAGCTCCGGCTGCCCGGCCAGCACGATCTGCAGCAGCTTCTCCTGCCCGGTTTCCAGGCAGGTCAGCAGGCGCAGCAGCTCCAGGCTCTCCACGGTGAGGTTCTGCGCGTCGTCGATCACCAGCACGCAGGTGGCCTGCTTCTGCCACTGTCCCACCAGGAAGCGGTTGAGCCGCTCGATGTCCGCGGCCGGGTTGCCCTGCGGCTCCAGGCCGAAGTCGCGCAGTACCGCCGCCAGCAGGTCCGCGCCCTGCAGGAAGGTGTTGAACACCAGCGACACCACCACGCCCTCGCTCTCCAGCGAATGCAGCAGGCGGCGCAGGAACGTGCTCTTGCCCGTGCCCACCTCGCCGGTGAGCAGGACGAAGCCGGCCCGGGTGCGCAGTGCGTGCGCGGCCTCGACCAGTTCGCGCTCCAGCAGCGGCGTGCGGAAGTACGCGGCCGCGTCGGGCGTTGGCGGGAACGGCGCGCGTTCCAGCCCCAGCGTCTGCAGGTGGCGGGCCAGGGCGGGGTTCATCGGGCGGCGGCGTCCAGTTCGGCGAGCGCGCGCTGCACCTGCGGCGAGCGCGCGTTGCGCGAGGCCATGCGGTCCAGCCGCGCGCGCGCCTGGGCCACTTCGCCGCGGCGCGCGTCGAGCAGGGCCAGGTTCACCCCGGCGTGCTCGTCGTCGGGCACGCGCTCGAGGATGGCGCGATACAGGCGTTCGGCCTCCGCGTGGTCGTCGCGGCCGTGCGCGGCCCAGGCGCGGGCGCGCAGCAGGGTCAGGCTCTGTGCGGGCAGCAGCGACTGCAGCCGCGCCAGTGCCGCGTCGGCGCCGGCGTCGTCGCGCTCGCCCACGGCCACGTGCAGCGCGGCCATGGCGTCGCGCACGGCGTTGGGGTCGGCTTCGGTGGCCGCGGCGGGTGACGCCGCTGCGGTCTCGTCCTTGCGCACCGAGACCTCGATCCGGGAAGCGACCACCTGCACGTCCGTGCGCGGCGGTGCGGCCGCGGGCGCTTCGGCCGGGGCAGGGGCCGCGGCAGGGGTGGCGGACGATGCATCCTGCGCAGGCGTGGCCGCCGCAACGTGTCCGTGTGGCGCCTGCGGCTCGGTTCCCGCGTCGCGTGCGGAGGACGATGCCGAGCTCCCTGCCTGCAAAGCCGCGCCGGCGGTGCCGGCCGCCGCAATCGACGCTGCCGCGAGCGGGGTTTGCGCCTGCGCCGCGGCCGCGTCGGTGGGTGCCGCGGCCGCGGGCGGGAATTCCCGCGGCTCGCGCATTGCCGGATCAGTTGCGCGGCCCGCCGGGTCGGTGGCAGGGGCGGCGGTCGCCGCGGAACCCGCCTGCCGCGAAGCCAGGAAGCCGGCCGGGCCCGCGACCAGCACACCGCACAGCAACCACAGCACAGGCCGGCGATGGCCGGCCACGGGGCGCCAGGCCTGTGCCGCCGCCTGCGACGCGCGGCCGGCAGCACCGTCGGTGTCCGCCGGCGTCTGGCGCAACGCGTCGTAGACCAGGCTCATCTCAGATCACCTTCACCCGCAGCACCAGCACCAGTTCGCGGGTGTTGTGGTTCTTGCCGCGCGAGCCGAACAGCTTGCCGAGCCCGGGCACGTCCGACAGGCCGGGGATGCCGTTGTCCGTGGTGCTGCTGTTCTGGTCGATCAGGCCGCCGAGCATGACCGTGTCGCCGTCCCGAAGGTTGAGCGTGGTGGTGATGCCCTTGACGTTGATCACCGGCAGCGTGACGGCGTTGCCGTTGGGGAACTCCTGCAGGGCCAGGCTCGAGGGCTCGACCTCGGTCTGCATCGGGTGCACCAGCAGTTCCACCGAACCGTTGTCGTGGATCATCGGCGCCACGCCGATCACCACGCCGGAGAACAGCGAATCGGTCTGGATGTCCGACGAGGTGTTGAAGCCGCCGCCGCCGCTGGAGACGTTGGTGGTGGACTTGGTGACGTAGCGGATGTTGGTGCCCACGCTGAGGTAGGCCGGGCTGCCGTTGCGCACGCGCACCGACGGGTTGGAGAGGATCTTGACGTTGCCGAAGGTGCGCAGCACGTTCAGCGCGGCCGAGAAGGTGTCGCTGACGTAGCTCAGGCCGGCTGCGCGGCCCACCGTCGAGCCCAGGGTCTGGTTCGGGAAGATGATCGAGCGTTCCTGGTTGCCGTAGCGGTTGCCGCTGAAGTTGCTGCCCTGGCCGTTGTAGCCGAGCAGGTTGCCGGCGTCGTCGTCGCTGGGCGTGGGCGCGATGGTGGCCGGGGCGTCGCCGTACAGGCCGGCCACCCGGTTGCGGAGCAGCTGCCAGTCCACGCCGTAGTTGGAGTTGTCGTTGAGCGAGACGTCGAGGATCTGCGCTTCGACCAGCACCTGGCGGCGCAGCTTCTTCTTGCTGTGCTCGATCAGTTCCTCGACTGCGCGCATCTGCGAGGGCCGGGCGCGCACGTAAAGTGTCCCGCTGCCGGCATCCAGGTTGAAGCGTGCGGTTTCCGGCGGCGGCGGGTCGCCCGGACCGCGCGCCACGGGCGCCGCGCCCTTGTCGGCACCGAGTATCGTCTCCAGCGCGGTGGCCAGTTGCTTGTACGGGTCGTTGTCCTTGCCCACCGTGCCTGACATGGTCAGGGTGCCGCGCAGCTGCTGGCCACCGCCGCCACCGCCGCTCTGCATGCCGGCGCCGAAGACGTCGCCGCCCGTGGACAGGTCCAGCGATGTGTTGGAATCGAGCATGTCGACGTTGAAGATGCGCTCGCTCATCTGCGATACCACCAGTGCCCCGCCGCGAACCTCGCCGTGCAGGTCGAAGCCCTCGAGGATGTGGTTGTAGACCTCGCGCGCGGTGACGTTGCGCAGGTGCAGGCTGGCGCGCTGGCGCTGCTCGAGCACGCGCGGGTCGACGATCAGGTTCATCTTCAGCTCGCCGGCGAGGGCCCAGAGCAGCTGGCCCACGTCGGCGTCGTACATGCTGATGCTGACCACGCTGTTCTCCAGCGGATCGTAGGCCGGTGCCACCGGCGCCGCCGCGGGCGCAGGCGCGGCGGCCCGCTCGACCCGTTCGCGCACGCTGTCCTGCTGCGCCAGCAGCTTGGCCGACTCCTCGGCGATGGCGGTGCCGGTGCGCTCCAGCGCCTTGTACTCGGTCGGGGGCAGGTCCTTCACGCTTCGCGGCGGCATGTTGCTGCACGAAGCCAGCAGCAGACCGCCGGCGGCGCCGGCGATGATCCGGAGCACGGAGCTGCGGGGGTGCGGGGCGGTGGGGCGAAGGATCATGTCGGTGGCCTTGAGGAATTGCGGAGTTCGGGTAGGGGTCAACGGGTGGAGGCGTTCAGCCAGCCGAGCAGGGTGTGCGCGCCCTCGGCGACGACCACGTCGTCATAGGACGCGTCGGCCGGGCGGCCCGGCGCCGCGGTGCATCGGTCCGCGGCGGTGGCGAATCCCCGGTTGGGGGCGTCGAAGCCGGGGTGCAGTTCGCCGTCGACCACCTGGCGGTCCTCGCCGGGCGCCACCACGATGAAGGCGGGGTTGATGACGTCGCCGCCACTGCAGGTGATCGAGGGGCTGGTGGCCGACTGGGCCACGTAATACGGCGCACCCACGCTCGGGGGCGATGCGGCCAGCGCGGCGAGCGCGGCGGCGAAACCGCCGACGCCTTCCAGGTCCTGGCCATCGGTCGCTGCCGGCACCGGATCGACCGGGTCCTGTCCCGCCGCGCCCCGGTTGACGCCGTAACGCAGGCGCGCGCTGCGCACCGGCACCGTCAGCCCGACCGACTCGTACGGCAGCCAGCCGATGTCGAGCCCCGACGGGCAACTGCCGCCGCCGGCCTCGCGGCCCGTGTCGCCGTAGATGCTGTTGTCCGGGCAGGGCAGTCGCTTGTTGCGCAGGGCGAAGGCGCGGACCGCGTTGCGCGCGCTTTCCGCGTCGGCGATCGCGGCCTTGCGGGCACGGACCTGCTGGACGTTGTCGAATGCGGAAGTCATGGCCACCGCAAGCAGGCCCAGGACTCCGACCACGACGGCGGCCTCCAGCAGGCTGAAGCCGCGGGCGCGACGGGGGGCGGACGTGCGCCGGCGCATGTCACGGGCTCCGCGACGCCGGTGCGGGGGCGGGGCCTGCGGCCGTGCCGCGCTGCAATCGCGCCTGCAGCGCCTGCAGCCGGCCGACGATCGAGGCGATCTTCTCGTCGCGGGCCGGTGTGTCCGGTTCGCTGTTGGTCCGTGCCAGTTCCATGGCCAGCGCCTGGGCCTGCTTGGCGATCATCAGGTTCTCGCGCAGCGCATCCAGGTCCACGCCCGGCGGGGCCTGCCCGCTGGCCTGGACTTCGTCGATCCGCTGCAGGGCGGTGTCGGCAGCCGCCTGGTTGCGTTCCAGCTGGACCTGCATGGCGGCCAGCAGCTGCGCCCGATCCATCACGGAGGCTGCCCCCGGGGCGCCCGCGGCCAGCCCACGGCCAGGCGCGGTGTCCTCGCCGGACGGTCTCTGCCAAGGCAACGGGTCGGCATCGGGTCGCGGTGCCACGCGTTCCCGGGCCGGACGGCTGGGCGCGGCGTGCGCCTCCGCCGTTTCCGCCCTTCCGGCCGGGCCGGCCGGGACATCCTCGCGGTTGCGGAAGAAGAGAACGAGCAGCACCGCCGCCAGCGTGGCCGCGCCCACCCACAGCAGTGGCTTGAGCTCCGGCCTCACGGCTGGCTACCGCCTTCGACAGGCTCGAACTGCGAGCGGATGCGGTACACGGTCCGCTTGCGGTCGCGGCCGTACACGCTGATCCAGTCCGGGCCGATCGCCAGTACCTGATCGCCGTTGGCCAGGCGCGACCCGCGCCGCACCTGTTCGCCGTTGAACACGGCCACCCGGTCCTGGCCGGTGTCCAGGACCAGCGACAACTGCGGCTCCGGCGCCGGAGCCTGGAGACCGGCGGTGGTGACCGCCGCCGCGCCAACGCCGCTGCCGGTGGCAACGGCCACGGCTGCGGGGTCGAGGTTCGCTGGCAGCGCAATCAGCGGACCCGTGCCCTGGTAGGGCACCGCTGCCTGGCGCAGCGTCTCCAGGCCCTCCATGGTCTTGCGGTTGCGGGCGATGGCGTTGCGCAGCTCGGCCATGGCGGCGCTGTCCTCGGCCTGGTTCCCCAGGCGCAGCACGGCGGGCTTGGCGATCACCATGCTCGCCAGCCACCCGGCGACCAGCAGCCAGGCGGCCAGGGCGAATGCGGCGACGAACTTCATCTTCATGGGGCGGCTCCGGGCGCTGCGACCGGGTGCGGTGCGGTGGCCCCGGCCGGCGCGGACGTGCTTGCGGTCGCGGCCGGAGCGGCCGCGGCGCGCTTGAGCAGGTAGGAGAAGAAACCGCCGGCCGAGCGCGTGGCGGCCGCGCTCTGCGGGTCCAGCGGCACCGGATCGAACCCGGCCCGGCGCAGGCGCTCGACGAAGGTGGGGATCTGCATGCCGGGCGTGCCGCGTCCGGCGTCCACCACCGCGTCCACCCGCAGGGTGGGCTCGCGCAGGTCGGGGACGCCCCCTGGCGGTACCGGGGCGCCCGGCGCCACGGGTTCCTCGACCCTCACGCGCAGGATCCGCACCTGGCCGGCGGCCGCGGCCTGGACCAGACCCAGGCCAGCCACCGGATCGATGCCCTGTTGCAGCGTGCGGGCGCGTTCGACGAACTGCAGCACCTGGCCGAAACGCTCCGGCACCGTCGCCTCGCCGGCCATCGCCTGGATGCGGGCGTCGATCTGGCCGATTTGTGCATCGATGGCCCCGGCGCGCTGCCGGGCCTCGTGCGCACTCAGGGTCCAGCGCGCGCCAAGCGTGCCGAGGACCAGGGCGAACACCAGCGAGGCGGCGCTGGCATAGGGCAGGGCCCATTCGGCGAGGTAGGCGGCGCGGCTGCTGCCCGGGTTGACGGAGATCGCCGCGCTGGCCGCGCGCTCCAGCCAGGCCACGCCCGTGCGGTACTCGTGGCCCTCGCCGTCGAGCACGCGTTGCACGGGCACGGTGGCCACCGCCAGGCCGCTGCGCGCGGAGAATATCTCGCGCAGGATGTCGTCCGGCCACGGCAGGCCGTCGCCGGGATTGCCGACCAGCAAGGGGCACCACTTCACGTCCAGCGGCTCGAGGTTGTCTTCACCGCGCGCGAGGTCGTCGGCGACCTGCTCGGCCAGGGCGCCGGCGGTCATCGCCATGTCGTCCGGGTCATCGCTGTAGGCCAGCGAGCTGCGATAGACCATGTCGTGCTTGAGCAGCGCCAGCACGCTGAGCTGGCGGCCGGATTGCAGCACCACCGCCTGGCCCGGCCGCAGCGCGTTGAACAGCAGCGAGGTGAGCGGCACCAGCAGGCAATGGTCGGGCTGGGCCTCGGCCCAGGCATAGGTCTGCTGCCACACGTCCAGCGGCACCGCGGTGTACAGGGTCTGGTAGCCGGCGCCGACGGTCCGGGTCTTGTGGACGAGGATCTTGGCCTCGCCATCGACCAGGCCGTCCGAACGCAGGCGCTTCTCGATCAGCGCGACCGCGTGGGCGGGGCTGCCTTCGAGCGCGATCACGTTGCTCACCGCGCCCTCGAAGTCGGCCACGGCCATCGCCGCGCGTGGCAGCCGCGGCCGGGCTTCGCTGCGGCTCACGTGGCCGCCATCGAAGGTCAGCCAGCCGTGCTGTTGCTGGACCGTGAAGAGCAGGCTCATGGGCTGGCTCCGGCGGGCAGGGCGGCGTTGCCGGTGGCCGCGGTGGCGGTACGGAACAGGATGGCGCCCCGCAAGGTCAGCGACAGCGGCGCGGGCGCGCGGTCGCTGGCCGGCGGCACGTCGAACAGGCCTTCTTCCGGATGGGTGACCGACAGTTCGAACGCCTCGGCACCGAACATGCGTTCGCTGCCGCGCGTGACTGCGCCGAGCAGGACGGCCGCGTCCTCGCGTCCCATCTGGCTCTGGCGCAGGTTGATCAGACGCTCGCCCCACGCTTCCGGCTGCAGGCCATGGGCCTGGGCGGCAGTCAGGAGCGCGCGCGCGGAGCGTGCGTGCTCCACCCGCAACTGTGCCTCCTGCTCGCGCACCTGCGCCTCGGCCAGCGCCTGGTTACGGTCGCCCAGGCCGGCATAGGCTTCGGCCAGCGACGAGCGCGCGCCGATGAACCACGCCGCGGTGACCACCAGGGCGGCCAGGGTGATGGCGAAGAACGTCAGCGATGTCCGCCGCGACTGGCGCAGGCGCGCGAGCAGTGAAGGCACGTTCATGGCGCTTACTGGTTCATCTTGTAGTTGGCGACCAGGGTCATCACCTGGGCGTCGTCGGTGGCGGTGCCGAAGGTGGCGTCGTCGGTCACGGCGGCGGCCATGGAGCCGGTGTTGTTGCCGCCCCATTCGGCGCCGATCGCGTCGGCGGTGGTGGCGCCGCCGGCGGCCGTCGTCGGGCGGGT
The DNA here is from genome assembly GCA_035687185.1 of Pseudoxanthomonas sp. Taxonomy (GTDB): domain Bacteria; phylum Pseudomonadota; class Gammaproteobacteria; order Xanthomonadales; family Xanthomonadaceae; genus Pseudoxanthomonas. The sequence goes on from DASRYN010000253.1 coordinate 7,616, forward strand.
GGTGATGCCCACCTGGCGGAAGGTGCCGTTGCTGGCGTCGGCCTTGCCGTCGATCATCTGGTCCAGGGCGCGGGCCAGGTCCGGCGTCAGGCCGGTGATGTACATCGAGTTGCCGGAGCCCCACAGCGTGCCGGGCCTGTTCCAGCCGAAGCAGATGCGGATTTCCTGCGGATTGCCGTTGGTGTCCAGGTAGGCATAGCGGTCTTCCTTGCCCTCGCCGCGACCGGGCGGCAGCGTGATGCCGGCGCGCTTGACCAGGTCGCGCAGATCGAAGCCGGCGGTGCCTTCCCGGGTGCGGCTCAGGCCGCTGGAGCTGGGCAGGGCGTCGGTGCCGGAGCAGATCAGCCCCGGTTCGGTGGCGCCGGACATGTCGCCGCCGGAGAAACCGGAGGTGAAGTTGGCGCCGTTGACCATCAGCTGCGGGGCGGCCTGGTTGTCGCCGATCGGCGCGCCATACCGCTGGTGGTAGCTGTTGTAGGTGACCACCCACTGGTCGATGAACTTCTGCTTGATGCGGGTGTATTCGGCGTTGCGCTGGACGTCGCGGCCGATCATGACCGCGCCGATGATGACGCCGATGATCACCAGGACCACCGCCATTTCGACCAGCGTGAAGCCGCCCTGCCGGCGGCGGGTGTGACGTGCGTGCATTTTCGTATCCCCGATGAGCGCGAAAGCGCGAAACCACCGCCGGCCGACCCCTCGGCGCGGTGACGGGCGCATAGATAGACCGGGGGCGTAAGCGGACCGTAAGAGACCGTAAGAGCGCCCGCGGCCCTCCCGCCGGGCGACGGGCGCCCGCAGGCGGGGCGCCGGCTGGCAGAATGGTTTCATCCGATCCGCTGCCCGCCCCCTCCCGATGAAGATCCCCGCCGTCCTCCTGGGTGCCGCGCTGGCGCTGTGCGCCGGCCCGGCCGTCGCCGCCGACCGCATCACCGGCCACGGCTTCGCCACCCGCTCGGAGGTGATCGCGCCGCACGCCATGGCCGCCACCTCGCACCCGCTGGCCACGCAGGTCGCGCTGGACGTCATGAAGGCCGGCGGCAGCGCGGTGGACGCGGCCATCGCCGCCAACGCCGCCCTGGGCCTGATGGAGCCCACGGGCAACGGTATCGGGGGCGACCTGTTCGCCATCGTCTGGGACCCGAAGACGAAGAAGCTGTACGGCTACAACGGCTCCGGCCGCTCGCCCCGGGCCCTCACTCTGGAGGAGTTCCGCCGCCGTGGCCTGGCCGACATCCCCCCGCACGGGCCGCTGCCGGTGACGGTGCCCGGGACGGTGGACGCCTGGTTCGCGCTGCACGGGCGCTTCGGCCGCCGCAGCATGGCCGACAACCTCGCCCCGGCCATCCGCTACGCGCGGGAGGGCCATCCGGTGCACGAGACCATCGCCTACTACTGGAACCTCTCGGTGCCGCGCCTGTCCAGGTGGCCCGGCTTCGCCGAGCAGTTCACCGTCGACGGCAAGCGCGCCCCGCGCAAGGGCGAGTTGTGGCGCAACCCGAATCTGGCCGGCACGCTGGAACGGATCGCCCGCGGCGGCCGCGATGCCTTCTACAAGGGCGACATCGCCCGTGCCATCGACGCCTACTTCCGCGCCAACGACGGCTTCCTGCGTTACGAGGACCTGGCCGCGCACCGCGGCGAGTGGGTCGAGCCGGTGAGCACCAACTACCGCGGCTACGACGTGTGGGAGCTGCCGCCCAACGGGCAGGGCATCGCCGCGCTGCAGATGCTCAACATCCTGGAGGGCTACGACTTCTCGAAGATCCCGTTCGGCAGCGCCGAGCACGTGCACCTGTTCGTCGAGGCCAAGAAGCTGGCCTTCGCCGACCGCGCGCGCTGGTACGCCGACCCGGCCTTCCATCCCGCGCCGGTGGCCAGGCTGGTCTCCAAGGAGTACGCCGCCGAGCGCCGCGGGCTGATCTCGATGGACAAGGCCCTGCGCGAAGCCCGGCCCGGCACGCCCCTGCAGCTGGACGAGGGCGACACCATCTACCTCACCACCGCCGATGCCGACGGCATGATGGTCTCGCTGATCCAGTCCAACTACCGCGGCATGGGCAGCGGCATGGCGCCGCCCGGGCTGGGCTTCATCCTGCAGGACCGCGGTGAGATGTTCGTGCTGCAGGGCTGCGACCGCGCCCCGGTGCACCCGAACTGCTACGCGCCGGGCAAGCGCCCGTTCCATACCATCATCCCCGCCTTCGTCACCCGCGACGGCCAGCCGTGGCTGAGCTTCGGCGTGATGGGCGGGGCCATGCAGCCGCAGGGCCACGTGCAGGTGGTGATGAACCTGGTCGACTTCGGCATGAACCTGCAGGAGGCGGGCGACGCGCCGCGCATCCAGCACGAGGGCTCGACCGAGCCCACCGGCCAGGCGACGCCGATGAGCGACGGCGGCGAGGTGAACCTGGAAACCGGCTTCCCCTACGAGACCGTGCGCGCGCTGATGCGCAAGGGTCACCGCATCGTGTTCGCCGACGGGCCCTACGGCGGCTACCAGGCGATCCTGCGCGACCCGGAGACCGGCGTGTACTACGGCGCCTCGGAAAGCCGCAAGGACGGCCAGGCCGCCGGCTACTGAGCCGGCCGGCGGCAGCAGGCGCCGCGCCGCCATGTGCGCCCGCAGCATGCCTGGTGGCGCGTCCCGGGTTCTAATCGCGGCGTCCCCGCCGGAGAAGCCACGCATGCGAGAGATATCGTTACCCGGGAGCCGCGTCCGCCGCGGGCTCGCCGTCCTGTTCGCCGTCCTGGCCGCGTGCGCCCTGCCCGCGGTGGCGGCGCCCGCCGACCCGTCGGGCTTCGTGCGCGTGGAGGGCACGCGCTTCGTGGTGGACGGCAGGCCCTACCGCTTCGCCGGCGCCAACTTCTGGTACGGCGCCTACCTCGGCGCGCCCGACGGCATCGGCGACCGCGAGCGCCTGCGCGCCGAGCTGGACCAGCTCAAGGCCGCGGGCATCGACAACCTGCGCGTGCTGGCCATGTCCGAGGCCAGCGGCTTCAAGCGCGGCGTGCGCCCGGCCTTCATGACCGCGCCGGGCGAGTACGACGAGCGCCTGCTGCAGGGCCTGGACTTCCTGCTGGCGGAGATGGCGCGCCGCGACATGAAGGCCGTGCTGTACCTCAACAACTTCTGGCAGTGGTCCGGCGGCATGGCGCAGTACGTGCACTGGGCCACCGGCGAACCGCTGGCGGACCCGGACGCCAGCGGCGACTGGAACGCGTTCATGCAGTACTCGGCGCGCTTCTACGCGCTTCCCGCGGCGCAGGCCTGGTACCGCGAGGCGATCGCCAGGGTGATCGGCCGCCGCAACGGCATCACCGGCGTGGCCTACGTCGACGACCCGACGATCATGTCCTGGCAGCTGGCCAACGAGCCGCGCCCCGGCAGCGACGCGGCCGGGCGGCCGAACTTCCCCGCCTATCGCGCCTGGATCGACGGCACCGCCGCCTACATCCGCGGCCTGGCGCCGAAGCAGCTGGTGAGCACCGGCAGCGAAGGCGCGATGGGTTCGCTGCGCGACGAGGACCTGTACATCATCGCCCACGCCACGCCGAACGTGGACTACCTGACCTTCCACCTGTGGCCGTCGAACTGGAGCTGGGTCGACCACAGGGACCCGGCGGCGCGGCTGGAAGGCGGGCTGACGCAGTCGCTGGCCTACATCGACCGCCACATCGACATCGCCGGCAAGCTGGGCAAGCCGATCGTGCTGTCGGAGTTCGGCCTCAACCGCGACGGCGGCGCCTACGACCCCGCCTCGGGCGTGGCCGCGCGCGATCGCTTCTACCGCGCCATCTACGCGCGCCTGCTCGAGCGCGCGCAGGCGGGCGACGCCATCGCCGGCTCCAACTTCTGGGCCTGGGGCGGG
>DASRYN010000254.1:0-21082 GCA_035687185.1 Pseudoxanthomonas sp.
CTGTACATCCTGCCCCTGCTGCTCCTGTCGCTCCCGTGCCTGTCCGCCCGGGCCGACACCCTGCTGATCGAGCGCGTGGACAAGCCGGCCGCCGCCCAGCCCGCGCGCGGCCTCACCATGGCCGAGGTCGAGGCCCGGTTCGGCGCCCCGCAGGAGAAACTCGACCCGCGCGGCGGGCAGAAGCGCCAGTGGCCGACCATCAACCGCTGGGTCTATCCCGACTACGTGGTCTATTTCGAGAAGAACCGCGTGATCGACGTGGTCGCGCGCAAGGCCAGCCCGCAGGAGGCCGGTCCCAAGCCGCCCATCCGCTGACCGCATCCACCCGCCCGCCCCTGCCGGCGCGGGCGGCCCCCTGCGCAGCGCCGCCTTCGGCGCGCGCCATCCGCCGGGACACCGCCGGCGCCCGACGCCTCCAGCCGCCATGACCGAGAACCTGCGCTTCCCCGCGGAGTGGGAACCCCAGTCCGCGATCCTGATCGCCTGGCCGCACGCCGGCACCGACTGGGCCGACCGCCTGGCCGAGGTCGAGGAGACCTACATCGCCCTGGTCCAGGCCATCACCCGGTTCCAGGACGCCTGGATCTGCGTGGCCGACGACGACCTGCAGACCTACGCCGAGGCGCGCCTGCGCTCGGCGCGGGTGGACATGGGCCGGGTCCGCTTCATCCCGTTCGACTACGACGACACCTGGCTGCGCGACTCCGGCCCCATCACCCTGCGCGAGGGCGACGGCTTCCGCGTGCTGGACTTCCGCTTCACCGCCTGGGGCGGCAAGTTCGAGGCCGGGCGCGACGACCGCCTGGTGGAGGCGCTGTGCGAGCAGGGCCTGTTCGGCGACACGCCCCGGCAGCGGATCGACTTCGCGCTGGAGGGCGGCGGCATCGAAACCGACGGCGCCGGCACCCTGCTGACCACCTGGCAGTGCCTGCACGAGCGCCACCCCGGCGCGTCCCGCGACGAGCTGGACGCCGGCCTGCGCCGCTGGCTGGCGCAGGACCGCGTGCTGTGGCTGGAACACGGCTACCTGGAAGGCGACGACACCGACGCGCACATCGACACCCTGGCGCGCTTCGCCGCGCCGGACGCGATCGTGTTCCAAGCCTGCGACGACCCGGCCGACAGCCACTATCCCGCCCTGCAGGCCATGGCCCGGGAACTGGCCGCGCTGCGCACCGCCGACGGCCGCCCGTACCGCCTGTTCCCGCTGCCGTGGCCGGCGCCGGTGCTCGACGGGGGCCGCCGACTGGCGGCGTCCTACGCCAATTTCCTCATCGTCAACGGCGCGGTGCTGATGCCCGCCTACGGCGACCCCGCCGATGCCGGCGCCGCGGCGGTGCTGGCCCGGGCCTTCCCCGACCGCGAAATCGTCCCGGTGCCCTGCCGCTCCCTGATCTGGCAGAACGGCAGCCTGCACTGCATCACCATGCAGCTGCCGCGCGGGCTTCCCGCCTGAGGCGGCCGCGTCGGGCCGCCAGGCGCCGGCCGCGTCCGTTCAGCGCCTGGCACGCGCCGCGGCCCTCGCCCGCGGCATTCGCGCCTACAATTCACCCATGAAGACCCAGACCCTTCCCGTCGCGCTGGTCCAGGAGCGCAACCACGGCGACGCCGACGCCAACCTGACCGTCATCGAACAGCGCGTGGCCGAGGCCGCCGCCCAGGGCGCGCGCCTGGTGCTGCTCCAGGAACTGCACAACGGCCCGTACTTCTGCCAGCACGAGGCGGTGTGCGAGTTCGAACTGGCCGAGCCAATCCCCGGCCCCAGCACCGAGCGCCTCGGCGCGCTGGCGCGCCGCCACGGCGTGGTGATCGTCGGCTCGCTGTTCGAGCGCCGCGCCGCCGGCCTGTACCACAACACCGCCGTGGTGTTCGAAAAGGACGGCAGCATCGCCGGCAAGTACCGGAAAATGCACATCCCGGACGACCCGGGCTTCTACGAGAAGTTCTACTTCACCCCGGGCGACATCGGCTTCAAGCCCGTCGACACCAGCGTGGGCCGCCTGGGCGTGCTGGTGTGCTGGGACCAGTGGTATCCGGAAGCCGCGCGCCTGATGGCGCTGGCCGGCGCCGAGCTGCTGCTCTACCCCACCGCGATCGGCTGGGACCCGGACGACGCGCAGGACGAGAAGCAGCGCCAGCGCGACGCCTGGGTGCTGAGCCACCGCGGCCACGCCGTGGCCAACGGCCTGCCGGTGCTGAGCTGCAACCGCGTCGGCCACGAGCCGTCGCCGCTGGGCGCCCCGGGCATCGACTTCTGGGGCAACAGCCACGTGCTGGGCCCGCAGGGCGAGTTCATCGCCGAGGCCGGCGCCGACCCGACCCTGCTGGTGTGCGAGGTGGACCTGCAGCGCAGCGAGCACGTGCGCCGCATCTGGCCGTTCCTGCGCGACCGCCGCATCGACGCCTACGACGGCCTGCTCAGGCGCTACCTCGACTGATGGCCGCCGCCGCGATGGAAGTCCGCGTCCGGCCGGCGCGCGAGGCGGACGTCGCCGCGATCGCCGCGATCTACGCGGTCGAGGTGCGGGAGTTCGTCAACACCTACGAATACGACGCGCCCGGCGAGGCCGAGATGCTGCGCCGCATGCGCGCGGTGCTCGATGCCGGCTATCCCTACCTGGTCGCCGAGATCGACGGCGAGGTCGCCGGCTACGCCTACGCCAGCAGCTTCCGCACCCGCACCGCCTACCAGTGGACGGTGGAGAACTCGGTGTACGTGGCCGCGGGCTGGCAGGGCCGCGGCATCGGCGCGGCGCTGATGGCGCGCCTGATCGCCGAATGCGAGGCGCGCGGCTACCGGCAGATGGTCGCGGTGATCGGCGAAGCGGCCAACGCCGCCTCGATCCGCCTGCACGAACGCTTCGGCTTCCGCCACCTGGCCAGCTTCCCGGGCATCGCCTGGAAGCACGGCCGCTGGCTGGACACCGTCTTCATGCAGCGCGCCCTCGGCGCCGGCGACGGCGCGCCCCCGCAGGAACCTCCCGCCCCATGAACGACACCTCCCCGCCCGCGCCCGCCGACCTGCTGCAGGGCCAGCCGGTGCGCATCGTCGAGCGCGACGGCGTGCGCTACACCCTGCTGGGCACGGCGCACGTCTCGCGCGCCAGCGTGGAGGCCGTGCGCGCGGCGGTGGCCGGCGGCGGCCACGACGCGGTCGCGGTCGAGCTCGACCCCGGCCGCCTGCAGTCGCTCACCGACCCCGACGCCCTCGCCCGCCTGGACATCGTGCGCGTGCTGCGCGAGGGCAAGACGCACCTGTTCGCCGCCAACCTGGCCCTGGCCGCGTACCAGCGCCGCCTGGCCGAGCAGCTGGACGTGGAGCCCGGCGCGGAACTGAAGGCCGCGGTGCACGATGCGCGCGCCCTGGGCCTGCCGGTGCACCTGGTCGACCGCGAGGTGGGCCTGACCTTCCGGCGCGCGATGCAGCGGCTGGGCTGGTGGGGACGGGCGCGGACCGGCGCCGGCATCCTGCTGGCGATGTTCGCCGACGAGGAGGTCGGCGACGACGAGATCGAAAAGCTCAAGCAGGGCGACCTGCTGGAGGCCAGCTTCGGCGAATTCGCCTCGCACAGCCCGGCGCTGTACGAGGCGGTGATCGCCGAACGCGACCGCTACATGGCCGCGCGCCTTCGCCAGTGCGCCGGGGACGCGCGCGAGGTGCTGGCCGTGGTCGGCGCCGGCCACCTGCCCGGCCTGGCCCGGCACCTGGCCGAGGACACCGACGAGCCGGCCGGCGTGCTGCGCGAGCTGGAGACGGTGGAAAAGAAGTCGCGCGTGCCGTGGATGGAACTGGCGGTCGCCGCCTTCCTGCTGGGCGGCTTCGCCTGGGGCTTCTGGAAGGGGGGCGTGGACGTGGGTTCCGACCTGCTGCTGCAGTGGGTCCTGGCCACCGGCGTGCTCGGCGCGCTGGGATGCGCAATCGCCGGCGGCCACCCGCTGAGCATCCTGGCCGCGTTCGTCGCCTCGCCGCTGACCCCGCTGCACCCGGCGCTGGCCTCGGGCACCGTGAGCGCGCTGGTCGAAGCCAGCCTGCGCAAGCCCACCTACGCCGACTTCATGGCGCTGCGCGACGACGTGCAGGGCGTGCGCGGCTGGTGGCGCAACCGCGTGGCGCGGGTACTGCTGAATTTCTTCCTCACCAGCCTGGGCACGGCCATCGGCGTGTGGACCGGCGGGCTGCGCATGCTCGGCAGGCTGGTCGGCTGAGCCCCGGGGCGGCCCGCACCGGGGCCGCCCGCGCTCACTCCACGTGGATGGCCGCGACCGACGCGGCCGGCTTCTCCGCGCCGCCGCGGGCGCGGCGCAACAGCCGCACCGCGCCGCTGCGCAGGTCGTCGAGGATGGCGTAGATGGTCGGCAGGAACAGCAGGCTGACCACGGTCGAGAACGCCAGGCCGCCGGCCACCGCGCGCGCCATCGGCGAGTACTCCAGGCCGCCGAGGATCACCGTGTCGCTGAGGGAGATGGGCACCATGGCCAGGATCGCCGTGCCCATCGTCATCATGATCGGGCGCAGGCGCTCGCGGCTGCCCTCCACCAGTGCGTCGGTGCGGGCCATGCCCTTGCGGCGCAGGTTGTTGATGTGCTCGACCATGATGATGCCGTTGTTCACCACCACGCCCATCAGCACCAGCACGCCGATGAAGGCCATCACGGTGAACGGCGTGCCGGTGAGCCAGAACAGCCAGTACACGCCGAACACCGAGAACAGCACGCAGCTCATGATCGCCGAAGGGAACAGCAGCGACTCGAACACCGCGGCCATCAGCACGTAGATCATCACCAGGGCCAGCAGCAGGTTGAACATCATCTGCTTCATGCCCTCCTCGTCCTCCTGGAAGGCCGAGCCGTCGAACGAGTAGCCGTAGCCCGGCGGGAACTGCACCGCCTTGAGCGTCTCCTCCATGGCCTTGCGCGCATCGGGCATGGTGGTGCCCTCGGTGAGGTTGGCCTGCAGCGTGATCATCGTCTGGCGGTTGTAGCGGTTGATCTGGCTGGCCGACGGCAGCACGGCGATGTCCACCATGCTCATCAGCGGCACCGTCCGCCCGTCGGGCGCGCGCACCATGAAGCCGGAGATGTCCTCCATCCCGTAGCTCTCCGCGCCCTCGAAGCGCACCCACACCGGCACCTCGGTCTGCCCGCGGCGGAACTCGCGCAGCTGCGCGCCGCGCAGCGCCAGGCCGATGAAGCTGGAGACCTGCTGTGCCGAGAAGCCGTAGGCCGCCGCCCGCTCGCGGTCCACGCGCACGTTCAGCTCGGTGCTCTTGTCCCCGCCCTCCACGCGCACGTCGCGCAGCTCCTTGCGCGCCGAGAGCAGCGGGATCACGCCCTCGGCCAGCTCGGCCAGCAGCTGGGTCGAATCGCCCACCAGCTGCACCTGCACGTTCTGGCCCGGTGCGCCGCCGCCACCGCCGCCCTCGTTGGCGCCGCGCACGCCCACGATGGCGCGCGCGGACTTGGGCAGCTCCTTGCTGATCTGCTCGCTCAGCGGCTTGGTGTCCTTGACCCCGTCGTCGAAGGTCACCATGGTCGCGGCCTCGCCCTGCTCGTTGAACCACGAGTAGGTCTGCACGATGCGGAAGCGCTCGCGGTTCGCGTCGAGGAACCGCTCCACCCGCGCCACCTCCTCGGACACCTGGGCCAGGCTGTAGCTGCCCTTCCACTGGTACCAGACCTGGATCTCGCCGGTGTCGCCGCCGCCGAAGAAGTCCATCTTGGTGCGGGTCATGGGCACCACGCTGACCGCCACGATCAGCAGGATGCCCACCACGCTCCAGCCGCGGTGTTCCAGGCTCCAGCGCAGCAGGCCGGCATAGCGGCGCTGCAGGCGCGGGATGATGCCGCCGGGGTTGTGCACCGCCGCCGGGGTCTTCATCCGCGCCGAGAGCATCGGGATCAGGCTCACGGCCACCAGCCACGACGCCAGCAGCGACACGGTGATGGTGATCGCCAGCTGCGACATGAAGATGCTGATGTTGTTCACCTCGCCCAGCAGGTTGGGCAGGAACACGATGCAGTGCGACAGCGTGCCTGCCGACAGCGCGATGGCCACGTTGCGGGTGCCGACGATGGAGGCCAGGCGCGGCTGGTCGGGCATGCGCTCGCGTTCCTGGTAGATGCTCTCCACCACCACCACGGCGTTGTCCACCAGCATCCCCACCGCCAGCAGCAGGCCCATCAGGGTCAGCACGTTCAGGGTCACGCCGGCGAAGTGCATGAAGCCCAGGGTGACCACGAAGCAGATCGGGATGGCCAGGGTGACCATCAGCGTGGACGGCCAGTGGCGCAGGAAGAAGAACAGCACGGCGATGGACAGCACCAGGCCGATCGCGCCGGCCTCGGCCAGCTCGACCAGCGAGTCGGTGACTTCCTCGCCCATGTTCTGGATGACCTTGAAGTCGATGTCGCTCAGGCCCGGTTCGCCGCGGATGGCCTCGATCTCGCGCAGCACGTTGCGCGACACCTCCACCAGGTTGGCGTTGCGCTCCTTGTAGATGTCCAGCCCCACCGCGGTGCGCCCGTCCAGCCGGCGACCGTAGTCCACGCGCACCGGCTTGAGCCGCACCTCGGCGATGTCGCCCAGGCGCAGGCCCCGGGCGTCCAGCACCAGGTCGCGCAGCTGCTGCAGGTCGGTCAGCTCGCCCACCGGCTGCAGGCGCAGCCGGCGGCCGCCGTCCTCGATCTGGCCGGCCGACACCGAGAAGTTGACCTCCTGCAGGCGCTGCGCCAGTTCGTTCAGGCTCAGGCCGTGGGCGGTCAGGCGGTTGGGGTCGATGGCGACCTCGACCTCGTTGGGCGGCGCGCCGCTGATGTCCACGCGGGCCACGCCGGGGATGCGCTCGATCCGCCGCTTCATGTCGCGGTCGATCATGTCGTAGGCGCGGGTCAGGTCGGTGTTGGCGGCCAGGCGCACGCGCAACACCGCCTCGTCGCTGGTGGACCACTTGAACACGTAGTAGCGCTGGAAGTCGTCCGGAAGGTCGTCGCGGATGGCATCCAGCCGTTCGCGCGCCTCCGACGCGGCGATGGAGATGTCGCGCTCCCAGTCGGAGAACTCGATGAAGATGCCGGCGCCGTCGGCGCGCGCGTTGCTGCGCATGCGCTTGATGCCGCTCATCGTGGCCAGCGCCTCCTCCGCCGGCCGCAGCACCGTGCGCTCCACCTCCTCCGGCGTGGACCCCGAGTACGGCAGCTGCACGAACATGAAGGGCGCGGAGACGTCCGGCAGCGCCTCCAGCGGCAGGCGGACCGACGCGATCAGGCCGATCACGAACAGCGACACGAAGCACATGATCGTGGTGATCGGCCGCTTGATGCTGAATTCGGACACGCTGCTCATGCGCGCTCCAGCCCCTCGCCGCCCGCCTCGCCGTCGAAGCCGCCCTGGTCGGCGCTGGCCCGCGCGCGGCGCCCGCGCTCGACGTAGTAGGCGTCGGCGCGGCGGTCCATGCGGTCGTAGACCACCGGGATCACGAACAGGGTCAGCAGGGTCGACACCAGCAGGCCGCCGATGACGGTGATGGCCATCGGCGAGCGCACCTCGGCGCCGTCGCCCATGGCCACGGCCAGCGGCAGGAAGCCGAACAGCGTGGCCAGCGTGGTCATCACGATCGGGCGCAGGCGCGAGCGCGCGCCCTCGACCAGCGCCTCGCGCTTGGCCACGCCGGCCTCGCGCAGCTGGTTGACCTTGTCGATCAGGATGATGGCGTTCTTGGTCACCAGGCCGACCATCAGGATCAGGCCGATGAACACCACCACCGAGACCGAGTTGCCGGTCAGCGCCAGCGCCATCACCGCGCCCACCATCGCCAGCGGGATGGTGAACAGGATGACGAACGGGTGCAGCAGCGACTCGAACTGCGAGGCCATGACCAGGTAGACCAGGAACACCGCCAGGGCGAAGGCGAACAGCAGCGACCGCACCGACTGCGCCAGTTCCTCGCCCTGGCCGCCGATGTGCAGGCCCAGGCCCGCGCCCAGCGGGTCGGCGGCGACCATGGCCTGGACCTCCTCCATCGCCGAGCCCAGGTCGATGCCGCGCAGGTTGGCCGAGATCACCGCCACGCGGGTCTGGTCGGCGCGGTGGATCTCGCTCGGCCCGGTGGTGGCCACGACGTCGGCCAGCGCCGCCAGCCGCACCGCGCGGCCGTTGCCCGGGTTGACGATCAGGTTGCGGATGTCCTCCACCGAGGCGCGGTCGGACTCCTGCGCGCGCACCAGGACGTCGATCTTGCGGTCGCGGAAGTTGTAGCGCGTGGCCACCTCGCCGCGGACCTTCTTGACCACGGCGTCGGCCACCTGCCGGGTGGTCAGGCCCAGCGCGCCGGCGCGCTCCTGGTCGAAGCGGATCTGGATCTCGGGGAAGCCCTGCTCCACGGTCGACTTGACGTCGGTGTAGTGCGGGTTCTCGCGCAGCATCCGCGCCAGCTTCTGCCCGGCCCGCTCCAGCTCCTCCAGGTCGTTGCCGCGCAGCTCCACCTCCAGCGGCGTGGAGAAGCTGAACAGCTGCGGCCGGCGGAAGTCGACCTGGGCGCCGGGGAAGCGGGCCATGGTCGCGCGCATGCGGTCGCTCTGCTCGGCCTCGAACTGGCGGCTGCCGCCGCCGGCCATGACCACGGTGAGCTTGGCGATGTTCTCGCCGCTTTCGGTGGGGTTGGCGTCCAGGCGGGTGCCGCTGCCGCTGACGCCGTACAACGACTCCACCCCGGCGTCGCCCGCGTGCCGCGCCTGCAGCTCGCGCACCAGCCGGTCGGTCTCGCGCAGCGGCGTGCCCGGCGGCAGCTTCACCGTCATCTCGAAGCGGTCCTGCGCCAGCTGCGGGATCAGGTCGGTGCCCAGGAACGGCAGCGCGGCCAGCGACAGGGCGAAGGCCGCGCCGGCCAGCAGCAGCACCCGGCGCGGGCGCTCCAGCGCCGCGGGCAGCAGCGACAGGTAGCGGTGCTCGGCGCCGTGGTAGGGCTTCATCGCCAGGTCACTGAGGCGACGCATCACCGGCCCGACCACGGCCGTCGCCAGCCGCCAGCCGCGCACGGCCAGCCACGCCAGGCCGAACAGCGCGCCGCGCACGCCGGCGCCGATCCCGCGCCCGGCCACCGCGAACGGCTTCTGCAGGCTCGAGGCGGGCTGCCAGCGCGGGTGCTCGGGCTCCTCCGGGAAGCCCAGCGGCGCGCGCCCCTTCCATGCCGACAGCATCGGGATCAGCGTCATGGCCACCACCAGCGACACGCCCACCGCCAGCGCGATGGTCAGCGCCTGGTCGCGGAACAGCTGGCCGGCCACGCCTTCGACGAACACCAGCGGCAGGAACACCGCGATGGTGGTGAGGGTGGAGGCCACCACCGCCATGCTCACCTCGCGGGTGCCCTCGATGGCCGCCTCGATCACGCCCAGGCCGCGCTCGCGCGCCTTGGCGATACTCTCCAGCACCACGATCGAATCGTCCACCACCAGGCCCGTGGCCAGCGCCAGGCCGCCGAGCGACATCACGTTCAGGCTCAGGTCCAGCTGGTCCATGAAGAAGAACGTGGCGATGATCGAAACCGGCAGCGACAGGCTGATCACCAGCGTGCTCCAGCCGTTGCGCAGGAACAGGAAGATCACCAGCACCGCCAGCGCGCCGCCCAGCACCGCGTCCTTCTTCACCTCGCCGATCGCGCTGCGGATGAACTTGGACTGGTCGTCGATGACGGTCAGCTCCATGTCCGCCGGGAACTGCTTGCGGATCTGCTCCAGGCGCGCCTGCACCGCGTCGGCGGTGGCCACGGTGTTGGCGTCGCCCTCCTTGTAGATCGCCAGCTCCACCGCCTCCTTGCCCGCCAGGCGGATGATCGCCTCGCGTTCCTTGTAGCCCTGGCGCACGTCGGCCACGTCCTTCAGCCGCACCGGCATGCCGCCGGCGATGGCGCTGGAACTGGAGCCGGCGGCGCTGCGCGCGTTGGCCGCGGCGGCCACGGCGGCGTCCGACCCGGTGGCCGCGGCGATGGCGAACATCTGCTGCAACGCCGAGTCGGCCGCGCTGTTGCCGCCGCTCTGCGTGGTCACCAGCATCTCGCGCATCTCCTCCACCGCGGCGAACTGGTTCACCGTGCGCACGAGGTAGCGCTGGCTGCCCTGCTCCAGGCGGCCGCCGGAGAGGTTGATGTTCTCCTGCTGCAGGCGCTGGATGACGGTGTCGATCGGCAGGTTGAGCTGCGCCAGCTTCTGCTGGTCGATGTCCACCTGGATCTCGTCCTCCAGGCCGCCGCCGACCTTGACCGCAGCCACGCCGGGCACCGGCTCCAGCTTCTTCTTCAGGTCGTCGTCGGCATAGCGGCGCAGCGCGGTGAGCTGCCGCACCGCCTCGTCCTCGCTGGCCGGCGGCGAGCGGGGCGAGAGCGCCAGGCGCATGATCGGCTCGGTCGAGGGATTGAAGCGCAGCAGCACCGGGGGCTCGGCCTCCAGCGGCAGCTGCAGCGTCTCCATCTTGTCGCGCACCTCCAGGCTGGCCTGGTCCATGTCGGTGCCCCAGGCGAACTCGAGCACCACGTCGCTCTGGCCGGTGCGCGAGACCGACTTGAGCTTGCGCAGGCCCTTGGCCACGCCCACGGCCTCCTCGACCGGCTCGGTGATCAGGGTCTCGATCTCCGTCGGCGCCGCGCCGGTGTATTCGGTGCGGACGGTCAGCGTCGGATAGCTCAGGTCGGGCAGCAGGTTGACCTTCAGCCCGCCCAGCGCGAGCAGGCCGAACAGGACCAGGGTGACGGTGAACATGGCCACCGTGACCCGCCGCCGCACCGAGAACTCGACCAGGCCGCCGCGCGCGGCCGCCTGCCAGCCGGCGCCGCCCGGCCCGTGGGCCCGGGGCGCGCCCTCCTCCCCGCGCTGGCCGCTCATTGACGCTTGCCCGCGTCGGAGCCGGCCGCGGCGGCCTTGGGGGGCGCGCCGTCGATGACGTGCACCGCGCTGCCGTCGCGCAGGGCGACCTTGCCCGCGGTGACCACCGGCTCGCCCTCCTTCAGGCCGTCGCGCACCTCGCTCCACTCGCCCTCGGTGTAGCCGAGCTTGACCGGCACGCGCACCGCCTTGCCCTCGCGCACGGTGTACACGGCCGGGTCGGCCTGGTCGTCCAGCAGCGCCAGCCGCGGCACCACCAGGGCGTCGGCGCGCTGGTCGTAGTCGATGCGCAGGCGGCCGAACATGCCCGGCTGCAGGCCGTCGCCGCCGGAGAACGCGCACACCACGCGGAAGGTGCCGCTGCCGGAATCGACCACCGGCGAGACGCGGTCGACCACGCCCTGGAAGCTGCGGCCCGGGATGGCGTCGGCCTGCAGCACCACCGGCTGGCCGGGCTTCATGGTGGCCAGGTCGCGCTCGGGCACGTTGAGCGTGGCCTCCAGGCGCGAGTTGTCGACGATCCGGAAGATCGGCGTGTTGATCTGCACGAAGTTGCCCGGCTTGATCGAGCGCGAGGCGACCACGCCGGAGATCGGCGCCACCACCGTCGTGTAGGACAGCTCCAGCCGCGCCAGGTTGTGCTGGGCGCGCGCGTTCTCCAGGTCGTAGCGCATCTGGTCGACCTCGCCGGCGCTGATCAGCTGCTGGGCCACCAGCTGCTGCGCGCGGCGGTAGTTGTTCTCCAGCTTGCGCAGCTGGGCCTCGGCCTGGGCCACGGCCAGGCGCGCGCGGTCCGGGTCCAGCCGCACCAGCGGCTGCCCGGCGCGGACCACCTGGCCTTCCTCGACCAGCACCTCCAGCGCCACCCCGGAGGTCTTGGCCACGACCTGCGATTCGGCGCGCGGCTCCAGCGCCGCGGTGCCGGTGTAGCTGGCGGCGATGGCGCGCCGGGCGGCCGGCACCACTTCCACCGGGATCGCGTCGCTCGCGGCTTCGGCCGGCTTGGCCTGCGCCTCGGCCGGTCCCGCCCCCTTGCAGGCGGCCAGCAGCGCGGCCAGCGTCAAGGCGGTCGCGGCGGCGCGCAGGCCGGTGCGCGCGGCATCAGTAATGAGGGGGCGGGCCATAGCGGTGTCCATGCTCGGGTCGGTGTCCGGGTGGGGTGTGATCAGGTGTTGTATGCAAGTAAATCACCAGCACAACCCGGCGCCATGCGCCGAAGGTCATGGTGACCACGGTCGGACCGTGCCGGCGGGCGAAGGTTTCGGTCGCGTGAATGCGCAGGCTATACTGCGCCGGCTTTGCGGCCGCGCCCCACCGGGGCGACCGCGACTCCCGAGCGACCCCTACGCGACCACCGCGACCGATCCGGACCACCGAATGATGCGCCCGCTGCCGCTAGCCGCCTGCCTTGCCCTGGTCACCGCCCTGCCCTTCGCCACCGCCGCCCAGGATGCCGCGCAGCCGGCCCCGGCCGCCGAGGCCGCCGCCCCGGCGCCCGCCGCCGTGACCGGCGACGCGGAGAAGGGCCGCCAGCTCACCTATACCTGCCAGGGCTGCCACGGCCTCACCGGCTACAAGAACGCCTATCCCAGCTACAAGGTGCCCAAGATCGGCGGCCAGTCGGCCGAGTACCTGGCCCAGGCCCTGCACGAGTACCGCCAGGGCAAGCGCAAGCACCCGACCATGCGTGCCCAGGCCCAGAGCTTCTCGGACCAGGACATCGCCGACATCGCCGCCTTCCTGTCCACCCTCAAGTAACAAGCCATCCATGTCGACAGCCGTGCACGCCCTGCGTCTCGCCATCGCCCTGACCGCCGCCCTGGCCCTGGCCGCCTGCGAACAGGACAACAGTTCCCACGACGCCGCCAGCGAAGGCGAGGCCGAGGCCGCCGCCAGTTCCTCCGCGGGCCTGCCGCCGGGCCGCGTGGCCATTGGCGAGCAGCTGGCCACGGCCAAGGGCAAGGCCACCGGCCAGAGCTGCGTGGACTGCCACGGCCCGGACGGCAACGTGCCCATCGACGCCAGCTACCCCAAGCTCGGCGGCCAGTACGCCGACTACCTCGCCCGCGCGCTGCAGGACTACCGCAAGGGCGACCGCGACCACGCGCTGATGACCCCGCAGGCCGCCAGCCTCAGCGACCAGGACATCGCCGACCTGGCCGCCTACTTCGCCTCGCGTCCCTCGCAGCTGCGCGACCTGCACGGCGCGTACTGACGCACCGCGTTCCGGCAGCCGAAGGCCCGCGCAAGCGGGCCTTCGCCGTTTCCGGGGACGGCACCGCGCGGCCGCACGCGGCACAATGCGGCCATGTCCGCGCCCGCACCCGCCAAGCCGCACCGCGAACGCAGCAGCCCCAGCCTGCGCGAACGCTTCGACGCGATGCGCAACCTGCCCCCGTTCCTGCGCCAGATCTGGCGCACCAGCCCCGGCCTGACGCTGGCCAGCCTGGGCCTGCGCCTGCTGCGCGCGCTGCTGCCGGTGGCCACGCTGTACGTGGGCAAGCTGATCATCGACGAGGCCATCCGCCTGGTCGACCTGGGCCTGGCCTTCGACAGCCTGGGCCAGGCGCTGGCCGACGGCCGGCTCGATCCCCTGCTCCGGCTGCTGGGGCTGGAGCTGGCGCTGGCGGTCGCCGCGGACCTGCTGGCGCGCCTGGTCGCCTACGCCGACGGCCTGCTCTCGGAACTGTTCAACAACGCCACCAGCGTGCGCCTGATGGAGCACGCGGCCACGCTGGACCTGGAGGACTTCGAGGATCCGGAGCTGCAGGACCGGCTGGATCGCGCGCGGCGCCAGACCATGAGCCGCATGAACCTGATGGCGCAGCTGTTCGGCCAGGTGCAGGACGCGATCACCGTGGCCAGCTTCGCCATCGGGCTGCTGGTGTACGCGCCGTGGCTGATCCTGCTGCTGGCCGTGGCGCTGGTGCCGGCGTTCGTGGGCGAGGCGCACTTCAACGCCCTGGGCTACTCGCTCAACTACCACTGGACGCCGGAACGGCGCCAGCTGGACTACCTGCGCCAGACCGGCGCCAGCGTCGAGACGGCCAAGGAGGTGAAGATCTTCAACCTCCACCGCTTCCTGATCGGGCGCTACCGCACGCTGGCCGACCGCTTCTACCTGGCCAACCGCGCCCTGGCGCGCAAGCGCGCGGTCTGGGGCACGCTGCTGGCCGCGCTGGGCACGCTGGGCTACTACGTGGCCTACGCCTACATCGCCTGGCGCACGGTAACCGGCGACTTCAGCATCGGCGACCTGACCTTCCTGGCCGGCAGCTTCCGCCGCCTGCGCCAGCTGCTGGAGGGCCTGCTGGTGGGCTTCTCGCAGGTCGCCGGGCAGGCGCTGTACCTGGACGACCTGTTCTCCTTCTTCGAGATCGAACCGGAGATCCGCTCGCGCCCGGGCGCGGTGGCGGTGCCGCGGCCGATCGCGCGCGGCTTCGTGTTCGAGAACGTCGGCTTCCGCTACCCCGGCGCCGAGCGCTGGGCGCTGCGCGGGCTGGATTTCGAGCTGCGCGCCGGGGAGGTGCTGGCGCTGGTCGGCGAGAACGGCGCGGGCAAGACCACGCTGGTGAAGCTGCTGGCGCGGCTGTACGACCCGGACGAGGGCCGCATCCTGCTCGACGGCCGCGACCTGCGCGACTACGACCTGGACGACCTGCGCGCCAACGTGGGCGTGATCTTCCAGGACTTCGTGCGCTACCACCTGACCGCGGGCGAGAACATCGGCGTGGGGCGCATCGAGGCGATGGACGACGCCGCGCGCATCCGCGAGGCCGCGCGCCGGGCCATGGCCGACGAGGTGATCGAAGGGCTGCCGCAGGGCTACGACCAGCTCATCGGGCGGCGCTTCAAGACCGGCGTGGACCTGTCCGGCGGGCAATGGCAGAAGCTGGCCATCGCCCGCGCCTACATGCGCGACGCGCAGGTCATGATCCTCGACGAGCCGACCGCGGCGCTGGACGCGCGCAGCGAGTTCGAGGTGTTCCAGCGCTTCAAGGAGCTCTCGCACCGGCGCACCGCGGTGCTGATCTCGCACCGCTTCTCCAGCGTGCGCATGGCCGACCGCATCCTGGTCCTGGAGCAGGGCCGCATCGAGGCCAGCGGCACCCACGCCGAACTGATGGCGCAGGGCGGGCGCTACGCGGAGTTGTTCGAGCTGCAGGCGGCCGGCTATCGTTGACGGCCCCTTCACGATCCCGGACCCCGCATGCGCCCGACTCCGCACGTCCCCGTCCTCCTGTCACTGGCCCTCGCCGCCGCGCTGGCCGCCTGCCAGCCCGCGCAGGAGCCCGCGTCCTCCTCGACGGACACCGCCGCCGCACCGGCCGCGCAGAGTAGCCGCCCCGTGGCGTCCCAGCAGGGCCAGGCGCGGCTGACCGTGGTGGCCAGCGGCCTGTCCCACCCCTGGGCAGTGGCGCCGCTGCCGGACGGCGGGTTCCTGGTCACCGAGCGCGGCGGCCAGCTGCGGCGCGTCGGCAGCGACGGCAAGGTGTCCGCGCCGCTGGCCGGGGTGCCGGAAGTGGCCGCGCGCGGCCAGGGCGGCCTGCTCGACGTGGCGCTGGCGCCCGACTTCGCGCAGAGCCGCCGCATCTACCTCAGCTACGCCGAGCCCGGCGCGAACGGCGTGTCCGGCACCGCCGCGGCCCACGCCACGCTGGGCGAAGCCGGCCTGGAGAACCTGGTCGTGATCTACCGCCAGGAACCGAAGGTCGATGCCGAGAACCACTACGGCTCGCGCTTCGCCTTCGACGACCAGGGCCACGTCTTCATCAGCCAGGGCGACCGCACCCTGCGCCCGGCCGCGCAGGAGCTGGACAAGCTGCAGGGCAAGCTGGTGCGCCTGAAGCTGGACGGCAGCATCCCCGAGGACAACCCGTTCGTCGGCAAGGAAGGCGCGCGCCCGGAGATCTGGAGCTACGGCCACCGCAACTCGCAGGGCCTGGCCATCGACCCGCGCACCGGCCGCCTGTGGGAAAGCGAGCACGGCCCGCGCGGCGGCGACGAGATCAACCTGCCGCAGCCGGGCGCCAACTACGGCTGGCCGGTGGTGACCCACGGCATCAACTACTCCGGCCAGCCGATTCCCGAGGCGGTGGGCAAGGAAAAGGAGGGCATGGCGCCGGCGCACCACATCTTCGAGGTGTCCCCGGCCCTGTCGGGCATGGCCTTCTACACCGGCCGCCCGGGCAAGCCCTGGAACGACAGCCTGTTCCTCGGCGCGCTGGCGCACCGCGCGCTGATCCGGCTGCAGCTGGAGGGCGACCGCGTGGTGGGCGAGGAACGCCTGCTGGAAGACCTGGGGGAGCGCATCCGCGACGTGCGCCTGGGCCCGGACGGCAACCTCTACCTGGTCACCGACGAGGACGACGGCAAGCTGCTGCGCCTGGAACCGCCGGCCGGCTGAGCCGGCGTGCGCCCGCCGCCGCCGGGCCCGGGGGACCGGCGGCGGTCGGCTACAATACGCGCGGTTCGTTCCCTCCCCCGCACGCCTCGATGTCTTCCGCCTACGGCACCGAAACGGTGCTCGACGTCCGTCACTGGACCGACGACTACTTCAGCTTTACCACCACCCGCGACGACGGCTTCCGCTTCGAGAACGGCCAGTTCGTGATGATCGGGCTGGCCACCGAGGGCGGCAAGCCGCTGCTGCGCGCCTACTCCATCGCCAGCGCCAACTGGGAGGAGCAGCTGGAGTTCTTCAGCATCAAGGTGCCCAACGGGCCGCTGACCTCGCGCCTGCAGCACATCCGTCCGGGCGACACCGTGCTGATCGGCCGCAAGCCCACCGGCACGCTGCTGATCAGCGACCTGCACCCCGGCCGCAACCTCTACCTGCTGGGCACCGGCACCGGCCTGGCGCCGTGGCTGTCGGTGGTCAAGGACCCGGAGACGTACGAGCGTTTCGAGCGGGTGGTGGTCGCCCACGGCGTGCGCAACGTGCAGGACCTGGCCTACCGCGACTACTTCGAGAAGGAACTGCCGCGCCACGAGCTGCTGGGCGGCATTCTCCGCGACCGCCTGCTCTACTACCCGGCGGTGACCCGCGAGGCCTTCCCCAACCGCGGCCGCCTGACCGACCTGATGGCCAGCGGCGAGATGATGCGCACCCTCGGGCTGGATCCGCTGGATGCCGAACGCGACCGCGCCATGCTCTGCGGCAGCCCGCAGATGCTGGCCGACTTCCGCGCGCTGCTGGACGCGCGCGGCTTCGTCGCCTCGCCGCGCATCGGCAGTCCCGGCCAGTACGTGTTCGAGCGCGCCTTCGTCGAGAAGTGAGCCTCGCCACCGGTCAGCCCGGGGGCGGCGCTTCCAGTGCCCGGGCGATGTCCGGCTCCAGGGCTTCCGGGCGTTCGGTCGGCGCGTAACGCGCGAGCACCCGCCCGTCGCGGCCGACCAGGAACTTGGTGAAGTTCCACTTGATGGCCCGCGTGCCCAGCACCCCGGCACGCTGCCCGCGCAGCCAGCGCCACAGCGGGTGGGCCCCCGGCCCGTTGACCTCCACCTTGGCGAACATCGGGAAGGTGACGTCGTACTCCACGGTGCAGAAGCGGCGGATCTCGCCCGCGTCGCCCGGTTCCTGGTGGCCGAACTGGTCGCAGGGGAAGCCCAGCACCGCGAAACCGCGGTCGCGCCACTGCCGCCACAGCCGCTCCAGTCCCGCGTACTGCGGGGTGAAGCCGCAGCGGGACGCCACGTTGACCACCAGCAGCACCTGCCCGCGGTAGGCTGACAGCGGCTGCTCCCGCCCGTCCAGGGTGGCGGCGGCGAAATCGTGGAGGCTGTCCATGGGCGGCACCGGCATCGGGGGCCGCCAGCATAGCCCCGGCTGCCGGGGCGGCATGCGCGGGCGGCGGCGTCCTGTGCCTTTTGTCACGGGTCCCGGGGCGGCCTTCCGGGTTAGATTCAGCGGAAACCGTACCCGCAGGAACCCGCTGACCGATGAGAACCGGCCTTTACCTGGCGCTCGCCGCCGCCCTTGGACTGAACATGACCGCCTGCGACCGCAACCAGGCCCCCGCCGCCGGCGCCGCCGGGGAACAGGCCGCGCCCGCGACCCAGGACAATCCGTTCTTCGTGGCCAGCGACCTGCCGCTGCAGTACCCGCGCTTCGACCGCATCCAGGACAGCCACTTCGCCCCGGCCTTCGACGCCGGCATGGCCGAGCAGCTCAAGGAAATCGAGGCGATCGCCGGCAACCCGGAGGCGCCGACCTTCGACAACACCATCGTCGCCCTGGAGAACAGCGGCCGCGTGCTGGACCGCGCCACCACCGTGTTCTTCAACCTGGCAAGCACCGACACCAACGACACCCGCAAGCAGCTGCAGGCCGAGTACTCGCCGCGCTTCGCCGCCCACCGCGACGCGATCATGCTCAACGGCAAGCTGTTCGAGCGCATCCAGGCGCTGTACGACAAGCGCGACAGCCTGGGCCTGGACCCCGAGGGCGTGCGCCTGGTCGAGCGCTACCACACCGACTTCGTCCGCGCCGGCGCCAAGCTGTCCGACGCCGACAAGGCCCGGCTGAAGGAGATGAACGCCGAGCTGGCCAAGCTGGGCACCCAGTTCGACCAGAACGTGCTCAACGAGGTCAACGCCTCGGCCGTGGTGTTCGACAGCGCCGAGGCGCTGGCCGGCTCCACCGACGCCCAGATCGCCGCGGCCGCCGAAGAGGCCAAGAAGCGCGGGCTGGACGGCAAATACGTGGTCACCCTGCTCAACACCACCGGCCAGCCGCCGCTGGCCTACCTGACCGACCGCGAGTCGCGCCGCCGCATCTTCGAGGCCTCCGTCGCCCGCGGCAGCCGCGGCAACGAGTTCGACAACACCGGCATCGTCGCCCGGGTGATGAAGCTGCGCGCCGAGCGCGCCCGGCTGCTGGGCTACCCCGACCACGCCACCTACGTGCTGGAGGAGGCCACCGCCAAGACCCCGCAGGCGGTGAACGACATGCTCGGCAAGCTGGCGCCGGCCGCGGTGGCCAACGCCCGCCGCGAGGCCGCCGAGCTGCAGAAGACGATCGACCAGGAGCAGGCCGCCAAGGGCGAGCCGAGCTTCAAGCTGGAGCCGTGGGACTGGGCCTACTACACCGAGAAGGTGCGCAAGGCCCGCTACGACTTCGACGAGTCTCAGCTCAAGCCGTACTTCGAGATGAAGAACGTGCTGGAGAACGGCGTGTTCTACGCCGCCACCCAGCTCTACGGCATCACCTTCAAGGAACGCACCGACCTGCCCAAGTACCACCCGGACACCTGGACCTACGACGTCTTCGACGCCGACGGCAAGCAGCTGGCGATCTTCATCTTCGACCCCTACGCGCGCGAGTCCAAGCGCGGCGGCGCGTGGATGAACTCGTACGTCGCGCAGTCCAGGCTGCGCGACACCCGGCCCGTGGTGGCCAACCACCTCAACGTGCCCAAGCCGCCGGCCGGCCAGCCCACGCTGCTGACCTGGGACGAGGTGACCACCGCGTTCCACGAGTTCGGCCACGCCCTGCACGGCATGTTCTCGGACGTGAACTACCCGTACTTCGCCGGCACCCGCGTGCCGCGCGACTTCGTCGAGTTCCCGTCGCAGGTCAACGAGATGTGGGCCGACTGGCCGGGCATCCTGGCCAACTACGCCAAGCACCACGAGACCGGCGAGCCGATGCCGCAGGCGCTGCTGGACAAGGTGCTGGCCGCCAAGAAGTTCAACCAGGGCTTCGCCACCACCGAATACCTGGGCGCGGCCATGCTCGACCAGCGCTGGCACCAGATCGGCGCCGACCGGGTGCCGGACGCGGCCGGGGTGATGAAGTTCGAGGCCGACGCGCTGGCGGCCGACGGCATCGACTACGCGCCGGTCCCGCCGCGCTACCGCACGCCCTACTTCAGCCACATCATGGGCGGCTATTCGGCCGGCTACTACGCCTACATCTGGTCCGAGGTGCTGGACGCCAACACCCAGGAGTGGATCCGCGAGAACGGCGGCCTGAAGCGCGAGAACGGCGACCGCTTCCGCGCCACCCTGCTCTCGCGCGGCGGCAGCAAGGACGCGCTGCAGCTGTTCCGCGACTTCGCCGGGCACGAGCCGCGGATCGAGCCGCTGCTGGAAAAGCGCGGCCTGACCGCGCAGTAAGCTGGCGCGGCGCCGTCGCCACGGGAAGGGCCGCCTGGTGCGGCCCTTTCCTTTTCGCGCGCGGCGGGATGCCCTCAGGCGGCGCCGCCGCGCCGCAGCAGCGCGACCACCTCGCCCAGGCGCGTGGCGGCCGAGCCCTTGACCAGGACCACGTCGCCGGACGCCAGCAGCTCCGGCAGGCGCGGCTGCAGCGCGTCGACGTCGGGGAACCAGCGCAGCGGCAGCTTGCCGTCCAGGGCGGCGGCCAGGTGCAGCATGCGGCTGCCGCACAGCAGCGCCAGGCCGGGGCGCGCGGCCAGCACGTCCGCCGCCAGCCCCGCGTGCAGGGCATCGCTTTCCCGGCCCAGTTCGCGCATGTCGCCCAGCACCGCCACGCGCCGCCCGTCCGCCAGCGGCGTCGCCGCCCCGCGCAGCAGGCGCAGCGCGGCGCCCATCGACGCCGGGTTGGCGTTGCAGGCCTCGTCGATCACGCGCAGCCGCTTGCCGTCCAGCTCGGTGTCGAAGGTCTCGCCGCGGCCCGGCAGCGGCTGGAAGCCGGCCAGGCGCTCCAGCGCCGGCTCCAGCGGAAGATCCAGCGCCAGCAGTGCGCCCAGGCAGGCCAGGCTGTCGAATGCCATGTGCTCGCCCGGCGCGCCCAGGCGGTAGCGCCGCTCGCCGCCGGGGATGCGCACGTGCACCGTGCCGCTTTCGGGGTCGTGGCCGAGCAGCCGCAGCGCCGCTTCGGCATGGCGCCCGTAGAACACGGTGCGCAGCCCGTAGCGCGCGGCCTGCTGGGCGAAGATGCGCCATTGGGGGAGGTCGCGGTTGAGCACCGCCACGCCGCCGGGGAGCATGCCGCTGAAGATGCGCGACTTGCGCCGCGCGACCTCGTCCACGCTGCCGTGGAATTCCAGGTGCGCGGCGGCGACCGTGGTGACCACGGCCACGTCCGGCCGCGCCAGGCGCGCGCTGGTGCCCATCCGGCCCACCGCCATCTCCAGCACGGTGAAGGCCGCGGACCGGTCCATGGAGGCCAGGTTCCAGGCGATGCCGGCGGGAAGGTTGGCGTTGTGCCGGGTGCGGTTCGCCGGGCCCCAGGCCTCCAGCG
>DASRYN010000255.1:0-9146 GCA_035687185.1 Pseudoxanthomonas sp.
GCCGCCGCACCGAAAGCGACCGTTGCCGCACCCGCGCGCGCAAGCAAGCCCGGCAAGCCGTCCCGCAAGGCGAAGCCGACGAAGGCGGCCGCGCCCGCCGTGAAGGCCGCGGCCACCCGGGGCCCGTCCAAGCCGCCGGCCCGCGCCGCCGCGGGCAAGGCTGCGGCCACGCGGAAAAAGACGGCCGCGCGCACCCCGGCACCGGCCAGCGCCGGCAAGGTCGTGTCCATGCGCGAGTGGGTCAGCCGCAACCTGGCCGCGCCCGCCGCCGAGCGCGGTAGCCGCCGGGGGCGTGGCCGGTGAGCGCCGGCCCGCTGCGGTTCGACCCGGTCGCCCTGGCGCACGAGGCCTGGGAATTCCAGCGGCGCCTGGCCGAGGGC
Organism: Pseudoxanthomonas sp.; assembly: GCA_035687185.1. Taxonomy (GTDB): domain Bacteria; phylum Pseudomonadota; class Gammaproteobacteria; order Xanthomonadales; family Xanthomonadaceae; genus Pseudoxanthomonas. The sequence continues at coordinate 381 of DASRYN010000255.1, forward strand.
ACGCGCGTGCTCGGCCAGGTGGGCGAGGTCGACTACGGCGCCACCCGCCGCGAGGAAGTCTGGCGCGACGGCAAGACCGTGCTGTACCGGTTCGCCGGCGACCGCCCGGCCTCCGGGCCGCCGCTGCTGATCGTCTACGCGCTGGTCAACCGCCCCTACATGGTGGACCTGCAGGCGGACCGCTCGCTGGTGCGCGGCCTGCTCGCGCTGGGCCTGGACGTGTACGTGGTCGATTGGGGCTACCCGGACCGTTCCGACCGCTTCCTCACCCTGGACGATTACATCAACCGCTACATCGACGGCGCCGTGGACCACCTCGCCGCCGCGCACGGCGGGCCGGTCAACTTGCTTGGGGTGTGCCAGGGCGGGGCCTTCTCGCTCGCCTATGCGGCGTTGCACCCGGAGAAGGTGCGCAATCTGGTGACGATGGTCACCCCGGTGGACTTCCACACCCCGGACAACATGCTCTCCAGCTGGGTGCGCGAGCTGGACGTGGACCTGTTCGTCGACGCGCTGGGCAACGTGCCGGCCGACCTGATGAACGCCAGCTACCTCATGCTCAAGCCGTTCCGGCTCAACCTGCAGAAGTACGTGGGCTTGGTCGACACGCTGGCCGACCCCAGGGCGGTGGAGGACTTCCTGCGCATGGAGAAGTGGATCTTCGACTCGCCCGACCAGGCGGGCGAGGCCTTCCGCGACTTCATCAAGCAGTTCTACCAGGGCAACGCCTTCGTCGCCGGCACCGCGCGCATCGGCGGCCGGCCGGTGGACCTGGGCTTCGTCGGGATGCCGGTGCTGAACATCTACGCCGAGCAGGACCACCTGGTGCCGCCGGCGGCCTCGCGGGCGCTGCGCGGGCTGGTCGGCACCGAGGACTACACCGAGCTGGGCTTCAAGGGCGGGCACATCGGCATCTACGTCTCCGGACGCGCCCAGCGCGAGGTGCCGGCGGCGATCCACCGCTGGCTGGCCGCGCGCTGACCGGCCGCGCGCCACCACCGGCCCTGCACGCGGGGCCGCGCTAGACTGGCCCGGCCAGCCCGTCGGAGCCAGCGCATGAACGCCAACCCCGCCTCCGGACTGTCCCGGTCGCTCAACGACCGCATGATCGCCGGCGTCATGGGCGGCATCGCCCGGCGCTACGGCTGGAGCTCGACGGCGCTGCGCATCGTCTACGTGGTGCTCTCGCTGCTCTCGGCCGCCTTCCCGGGCATCCTGGTCTACCTCATCCTGTGGCTGCTGATCCCCAACGAGTCGGACTGAGCGCGGCCGCCCCGCGGCGCTGGCTGCGCGCGCTGGCGCTGGGCGCCGGCGCGCTGTGGGCCTCGCCGTGGACCGTGGTCGGGCTGCTGGCCGGGCTGGCGGGCGTGCCGTTCGGCGCCCGGGCGCGGCTCGAGCCGCGCGACCGTGCGCTGGTGTTCCGCCGCTGGCCCTGGGGGCCGGGCGGGGCAATGACGCTGGGCAACGTGATCCTGGCCACCGGCAGCGGCCTGGACGGCACCTGCAGCACCTACGAGCACCGCGCCGGCCGCTGCAGCCATCCGGCGGTGCGGCTGGGCGACCACGAGCGCGCGCACGTCTACCAGTACATGCTGCTGGGGCCGCTGTTCGTCCCGCTGTACTTCCTCTGCGGCGGCGTGTCGGTGCGCAACCCGTTCGAACGCGCCGCCGACCGCTACGCGCTGCACGGCCGCGGCTGGTGGCCGTGGTCGCCGGACTGAACGGCGGATGATTTTCGCGACGCCGCAACCGGCGCGTCCGGCAACGGAAACATCCGCCGCCTAACCTCTGTTGCACGGAAAGCTAACGGCGCGCCCTGCACACTGCGCCGCATCGACCGGAAGCGACAAAAAACAGAGGAAACGGCCGAATGTCCATTGTCCTGTATGTGGGCGGAAGCAAGGATGGCTCCCGCGGCGTGGTACCGCACGGCTTCACCCGGTGCATGCTGCAAACCGAGCAGGGACGCGAGATCTATGTCGAGCGCATGCTCCGCCTGCCCAACGTGGGCACCGTGCGGGTGATGGCGCTGGAACACCTGGACGAGGCGCTGCTGGCCAGCGGCGCGGCACGCCACTACGCGGCGGCCGAGGCGGCCTGAGCCGCCACGCGCCGGCGCCACCGGGCGCCGGCCGCGGCCGCCCTCCACGGGTTCAGGGCCGCACCGTGCGCGATCCGCGCACGTCGATCCCGAAGGCATCGCGCATCAGCGCCAGCGCACGGTCGCGGCGCTGGGCCGTCTGCGCGGCCACGCAGTCGCGCGGCACCTGCACCTGGAAGCCGCGCATGTGCGCGTCGTGCGCCGTGATGAGGATGCAGGAGTCGGCGGCGATGCCCGTGACCACCACGCGGCGCACGCGCAGCTGGTGCAACAGCAGCTCCAGCGGGGAATCCAGGAAGCCCGAATGCCGCGGCTTCAGCACGAAGCGGTCTTCCGGCTGCGGCTGCACCCGCTGCACGATCGCCGCGCCGGGCATGCCCTCGCGCCCGCAGCAGGCCACCAGATCGGCGAAGCCGCCGCGCCAGTCCAGGAAGTTGTCGTTGACGTAGATCACGGCCGCCCCGGCCCCGCGGAACCGCCGCGCCAGCGCCGCGATCCGGGACGCCGCCGGCAACGCGGCGCGCTGCAGCGCAGCACCCCCTTCGTAGTCGAAATGGTTGATCATGTCCACGATCAGCAGGGCCTGGCGCATGCGTCCTCGGTCGGTGAAGGGGCCGCGCGACAGCCTGTGGCGGGCCGGGAGAATCCGGCGTGAAGCGCGGCAGCCGCCGCGGCCACCACGAAACCTTCATGCCGGCGTTTGACACAATGCGGTAATTCGCAGCAAGTGCGACGGGGGGACCCAACCTATGCAGGGCCGACCGGAACCCGCCTGGAACAGCGGGTCCATGCCGGACTACGACCAGTTCCGAATGCTGATCGAAAGCGTGACCGACTACGCCATCTACATGCTGGACCGGAACGGCTGCGTGGCCAGCTGGAACCCGGGCGGGCAGCGGATCAAGGGGTACGAGGCCAGCGAGATCATCGGCCAGCATTTCTCCCGGTTCTACACCCCCGAGGACTGCGTGGCCGGCGTGCCGCAGCGGGCGCTGGCCACCGCCGCGCGCGAGGGGCGCTACACCTCCGAGGGCTGGCGCGTGCGCAAGGACGGCACCCGCTTCTGGGCCAGCGTGGTGATCGACCCCATCCGCCGCGACGGCGAACTGGTCGGTTACGCCAAGGTGACGCGCGACATCACCGAGCGCCGCAACGCCCAGCAGCAGCTCGAGCGGTCGCGCGAGGCGCTGGCGCGCAGCCAGCGGCTGGAGGCCATCTCGCGCCTGACCACCGGCCTGGCCCACGATTTCAACAACCTGATGACGGTGATCGTCAACAGCCTGGACCTGGTGGAACGCTTCGGCAACGACCCCGAGCGCCGCCGCAACCTGCTGCGCCCGGCGCACCGCGCCGCGGACCACGCCTCGCTGCTCACCCGGCAGCTGCTCACCTTCTCGCGCGGGCAGCCGCTGGCGCCGGAGCGGCTGGACGCCAACACGCTGCTGCAGCGCTCCTCGGCGCTGCTGCGCCGCGCCTGCGACGAGACCATCCAGATCGAGTACCGGCTCTCCCGCGAGGAGATGCCGGTGGTCGTGGATGCCTGCCAGTTCGAGGCGGCGGTGCTCAACCTGGTGCTCAACAGCCGCGACGCCATGCCGCAGGGCGGGCGGATCGTCATCGCCACCCACGCCACCGAGCCGGGCCAGGACGGCGCGGGCGCCTTCGCCGGGTTCGATCCGGTGGGCAGCATTTCCGCCGGCGCGGAGGAGGCGGGCCAGGGCCCCGAGGTGCGCGTGGTGGTCACCGACACCGGCTGCGGCATGACGCCCGACGTGATCGAGCGGGCGATGGACCCCTTTTTCACCACGAAGGAAGTGGGCAAGGGCAGCGGCCTGGGCCTGAGCCAGGTGCACGGCTTCGTGTGCCAGTCGGGCGGGCGCATCCTGATCGTCAGCGAGCCGGGTCTGGGGACCCGGGTGGAACTGTGCCTGCCGTACGCGAACACGTCGGCGGCCACCGGGGAGGAAGCGGCATGAGCGCGGCGCAGACCCATGTGCTGTTCGTGGACGACGACCTGCTGCTGCGCGACGTGGTGGCCGAGGCGCTGGAGCTGGCCGGGTTCCAGGTCACCGTCGCCAGCGGCGGCGCCGAGGCGCTGCGCGTGCTGCAGGGCGACCGCCCGGTGGACGTGATCTTCAGCGACGTGGTGATGCCCAACGGGGTGTCCGGCGTGGAGCTGGCGCAGCAGGCGGCGGTCCTGCGGCCCGGAATCCGCGTGGTGCTTGCCTCCGGGCATCCGCGCTCGCAGCTGCCGCCGTTCCCGGAGAACGTGGCGTTCATCGCCAAGCCCTACCGGGTGGCCGAACTGGTGGACAAGATCGTGCAGCTGGGCGGGGAGGCCGAGCGGGCCTAGGACGTGCCCAGCCGGGTCACCTCCACCACGCCGTCCAGCCAGATGTAGCGGGGCGGCATCGTGCCGTCGAGCGGGTCCAGGCGCAGCAGGGCATTGAGCCCCTCGTTGCCGTCCCCGTAGCGGAAGGTCTGCACCGTGGGGCGCACCGTCACCACGCCCTCGACCGCCGACCCGTCCTCCATGCGCAGGCGCACCCGTTCCTCGTCGTCCAGTTCCCTGCACAGCGCCTCCAGGCGGTCGATGCCGTCCTGCGAGTTCACCAGCCTGTCGGGCATCTCGTTCATCGCATCCTCCTGCGCCAGACGCCGCGAGGATGCCGCCGTGCCCGCGAGCGGGGCGTGAGCGGGCGCGGCGACGGAAGGCTGCCGGCGGCCTCCGCAACCGGGGCGCCTGGTGCAGATGGCCCCAGGCCGGGTACGCCGCGGGTCCGCTGGCGGCACGGCTTCGTGCCGCGGGTTCCGCATCCGGTCCACGCGGCCGTGGCACCGCGGATGCCGGTCGGCGCACGGCTCAGCCGCCTGCGCGTCGCCGTGGCCCCGACACGTGGTCGTGGCCCGGGACGTGCCAGCGCCACGGAAACTCCATTGCACGCGAAATTCCGATGCGCGGCCCCACGATCGGGTCCCGCGGCGGCGGCGCGCCGTCGTCCACGATCCGGATGCCGCGGTCGCCGGTGACCAGGTCGGCGCCGTCCAGGGTGCGCGTGATCCCGAACGCCTGGGAAAGCCGCCCCGGGCCACTGGCCAGGTCCCGGTCCCGGCGGGCGGCCACCCGCGCGGCGCGCATCAGTTCCAGTCCGCTGAGCGGCTCGGCCGCGCGCAGCAGCACGCCCCAGCCCTCGCCTTCGGGGCCGCAGACCGCGTTCGAGCCCCAGTGCATCCCGTAGGTGAAGTACACGTAGAGGTGGCCGGCCGGGCCGAACATCGTCGCCGTGCGGGCGGTGCGGCCGCGGTAGGAGTGCGCCGCGGGGTCCTCGCTGCCGGCGTAGGCCTCGACTTCCACGATGCGCGCCGCGCGCCCGTCGTCGCGCACGAGGATCTTGTTCAGCAGCTCCGGGCCGACCTCGGCCGGGTGCCGCCGATAGAACGCCCGCGGCAGCGCCCGCCAGGCGTCACTCATGGATGCCGGTCCTGTCGCGCATCTTTCCCGGCCGCTCCGGCACGTACTGCCGGTGTGCGGGAGCCGCCGCTGCGCACGAGCGGTGCGTGCGCCTGCGCAGCGCCGGGCAGAAGGTGTCCAGGCCGCGCCGGAGCGCAGGGATCCCGGCCTCGATGCGGGCCAGGCGGGCATCGATCTCCTGCGGGATCAGCGGCGATGGGCCGGGAGGCACGACGGAACGGATCATGGCCGGATGGTCCGCGCGCGGGCGTCATCGGAGCGTCGAGCGGCTGGCGGGACGCAGCCTCACCCGACGGCATGCGCACTGGCAGCATCGAGGTTGATGGAACTCCCGGTTGCACCTTTGCGCCGCCGGTCGGGACACTCGAGGCCGGGCCGCACCGGCTCGACGCAACGCAGTGATGCTGGTGCCGAAGGTGGGACTCGAACCCACACGCTTTTGAGGGCGGCGGATTTTGAGTCCGCTGCGTCTACCGATTCCGCCACTTCGGCCAGCGGGCGAGTATAGCCGCCGGTGCCCGGAGCCGGCTATCGCGCGGGGTCGGTGGCCAGCTCGCGGACCTCGCGGCGCAGCCAGCCGTCGGTGGCGGTGGCGTGTTCGGGCAGGAACACGTGGCAGCGCAGCAGCGGGTGCTGGTAGACGTGCAGCGAGACCGCGATGCCGGTCGGGTCGGGGTTGCGGATGGCGTGGTACTCGTGGGGCGGAATCAGGCTGCCGGCGGAACCGGGCCCGGCTTCCAGCGCCTCGACCGCGGCGAAGCGCCAGCGCTCGCCGTCGCGCTCGCGCGGCTCGTAGCGGGTGATCGACAGGCGCCCGCGCCACACGCCTTCCACGCACCAGGCCCCGTCGTGGTCGTGGACCGGAGTGCCCTGGCCCGGGCCCCAGGTCATCGCCACCACGCTGTAGCCCAGGTCGGGGCTGGCGTACAGCTCGCGGCGCGCGTAATGGCCGGCGATCGGTTGCAGCACCGCGCGCGGCAGGCCGACCTCGCGGTCGGCGAACAGCGCGACCAGCACCTGGCGCAGGCGCGCGGTGACCGCGGCCTCCTCGCCCAGGCGCACCGCCGCGTCGAAGGCGTCCACGAGTTTCTGCCTGCCGGGAAAATCCAAAGCCGTCGTCCGCAATGGGCCGGGCGCGCAGGGTAGTGGGGACTGCGTTAGATAAATGTTTCTATCGAAACCGTCAGCCGGGCAACTCGTCCAGGAAGCCGCGCACGGCCGGGCCGAAGCGGTCGAAGTCCACCAGGAAGGCGTCGTGGCCCTGCGGCGAATCCAGGCCCAGGAAGCGCGCCTGGGCCCCGCCGCGGGCCAGGCCCTCGGCGATCTCCTCCTGCTGCTGCACCGGGAACAGGATGTCGGTGTTGGCGCCGATGGCCAGCGCCCGCTCCACCCGGATGCCGGCCAGCCCGGCCAGGACGTCGCCGCCGGCGTACTCGGCCAGGTCGAACCAGTCCATCGAGCGGCTCAGGTACAGGTAGCAGTTGGGGTCGAAGCGGCGCACGAAGCGGCGCGCGTGGCCTTCCAGGTAGCTCTCCACCTGGAATTCCAGGCCGAACGGGTCCTCGTCGGGTCGGTCGGATTCCAGGCGCACGCGGCCGAAGCGGCCGTCCCACTCCAGCGCCGAGCGGTAGGTGATCACGCCCAGCTTGCGCGCGATGCGCATGCCCGACTCGGGGTAGCCAGCGTCGTCGTAGCGGCCGTCGTTCCAGTTCGGGTCCAGGCGGATGGCCTCGCGCTGCAGCGAGCGCACCGCGATGGAGAAGGGCAGCGCGCGCGCGCTGCCGGAGATGTTGATGTGGGCGCGGGCGATGCCGGGGTGGCGCAGCAGCAGCGCCAGTGCGGTCATGCCGCCCATCGAGTTGCCGATCACGCAGGCCAGCCGCGCGATGCCCAGCCCGCGCACCACCTCGGCCGCGGCGTCGGCGATGTCCTCGATCGACAGCTCGGGGAAGGACAGGCGGTACGGCTGCCCGGTGGCCGGGTCGAGCGAGGCCGGCCCGGTGGAGCCCTTGCAACTGCCCAGCGAGTTGACGCAGACCACGAACCAGCGGTCGCTGTCGATGGGCTTGCCGGGGCCGAGCATGGCTTCCCACCAGCCGGGCGAGGGGTCCTGCCCGTGCGAGGCGGCGTGGGCGTCGGGCGACAGTCCGGTGACGATCAGCACCGCGTTGTCGCGCGCGGCGTTGAGCCTGCCCCAGGTCTCGTAGGCCACGCGCGCGCCGTGCAGGCGGCCGCCCCGTTTCATCGGAAACGGCGAGGGCAGCGCATGGAACAGGCTGCCGGGCGGGATGAATTCGCCGGTCGGGGCGATAGGCGTGGCGATGGACATAGGCGCCGGAGTGTAACGGCAACCGCCCGCGCGCCGCAGGGGCGTGGCGGAAAACTGCTTCCCGCCGCGTCGCGCATTGCGCGCGACGCTCAGCGCGGGGCGCCGATCACCAGTTCCACCGGCTGCGACGCGGGCAGGGCCACGCGCACCGGCGGCGACTCCAGGTCGCCCTCGCCGCGCTCGGCGCTGCCGCTGGCCGACAGCCGCGCCAGCACTTCCACCTCGCGCAGCGCGGAGAGCTTCTGGGTGGGCATGGGGCCGTCGGCGTCGTCCAGCACCACCTCCAGCGGCAGGTCCTGCAGCGCATGGCGCTCCACCGCCACCGGCATCGGCGGGCCGTCCGGCACGCGGGCGATCACGAACACCGTGGTGTCGCCGCGCAGCCGCACCCGCGCGGCGAAGTCCGGGTCCAGCGACACCTTCACCGCGAGTGCGCCGGGCGCCGGCGCGTCGGCGGGCAGCGGCGGCAGGCCGGCCTCGGCGCGCGCGGCGTCGATCTGCACGCGCAGGCTGCGCGCGGTGTCGGCGTCCACGCGGGCCAGCAACGGTTCCCAGGTGGCCGCGGCCTCGTCGGGGCGGCGCGTCTGCCGCAGCCACACGCCGAGGAACCAGGTCGCGCGCGGATGCCCGGGCTCCAGTTCCAGCGCGCGGCGCAGCCAGCCCACCGCCTGTTCGTCGAACAGGCGCTGCGGATGGGCCCGGGCCCGGGCCTCGGCGGCGTCCACCAGCAGGCCCGGTTCGTCGGGCGCCAGCTGCACCGCGCGGGCGAAGGCATCGCGGGCGCCGGCGTCGTCGCCCAGCGCAGCACGGGAGCGGGCCAGCAGCGCCCAGCCGTCGGGCTGGGCCGGGTTGCGCTGCAGCTCG
>DASRYN010000256.1:0-3362 GCA_035687185.1 Pseudoxanthomonas sp.
TCCCTGCCGCTGGCGGTGCAGGCCGAGCCGGTGGAGCGCAAGTTCCTCAAGGCGCTCAAGACGCACGACATCGAGGCGCTGGACTTCCCGGCGCAGCTGGACGAGGCCGTGCGCGAGGGCTGGATCAGCGCCGAGGAGCGCACGCTGCTGGAGGAACTGCGGCGGGTGACCCTGGACGCGATCACCGTGGACGATTTCGACGCCCACGAGCTGCGCGCGGCCAGCTACTACGACAAGCCGGCGGGCAAGCGCGAGGCGGCCTGACGGTCGCCGCGCCCCCGGCACCCGGCGACGGCGGGCCGCGGCCGCCGCCGTCGCATCCGCCGCCGGCGCCGGGCGCCGCCCCGCGCCGGACCCGCCACAGGAGGCCGTCGTGTCCAACCGCCTGCTCCACCTGTACCGCCGCCTGCAGCGCTGGCCCGCAGGCGGCTGGCTGTTCTCGCGCGCGGTCTGCCTCAAGGCGCCGTACTTCGCCAGCATCGCGCCACGCATCACCGCGCTGGAGCCGGGCCGCTGCGAGGCGACCATCCGCCACCGCCGCCGGGTGAGCAACCACCTGGGCACCGTGCACGCCATCGCCCTGTGCAACCTGGCCGAGCTGGTGGCCGGGGTGATGACCGACGCCAGCCTGCCGCCGTCGATGCGCTGGATCCCGCGGGGGATGACGGTCGAATACCTGAAGAAGGCCAGCGGCCGCATGCACGCCACCGCCACCCCGGACCTCCCGCCGGTGGCGTCGGCCGAGGCCTACGACCTGCCGGTGACGGTGCTGGTGCGCGACGCCGCCGGCCAGGCCGTGTTCCGGGCCCGCATCGCGATGCGGGTGTCGCCCCGGCCGGCCCGGGCCGGCTGACCGGGCACCGCGATGCGCACGGACCTGCCGCTCCTGCTCTGCGCCCTGCACAGCTTCGGCTTCGCCGCCTTCCACCTCGCGTTCTGGCGGCTGCTGGACTGGAAGCGGGAGCTGGCGAAGGTCGGCCTGCCGACCCGCGCGGTGACCCAGATCCTCAACCTGCGCCTGGCCTACGTGTTCGCCGGGATCGGCACGCTGTGCCTGCTGTTCCCGCAGGAGCTGCGCGGCACCGCGCTGGGCCGCGCCGTGCTGGCGTTCATGGCGCTGTTCTGGGCCGGGCGCACGATCGAGCAGTTCGTGTTCCTGCGCATCAACCACCCGCTGGTCCATGCGCTGACCGTACTGTTCGTGCTGGGCACGGTCCTGTTCGCGCTGCCCTTGCTGGGCTGAACGCCGCCGGCTGCCGGTCACTCCGCCGGCGCCGCACCCCGGGGTCCGTCGGGCAGCCTGCGCTCCTCGCGCAGCAGCCGCCATGCGCTGGCGGTCATGACCCCGGCGACCAGCAGTCCCGCGCCGAACACCACGTGCGAGCCGAAGACCGAAAGCGCCTTGAACGTCCAGGAGAAGGTGAGCTCGCCGCCGCGGAAGAAGGCCGTGTCGATCGCCGCGCCGGCCTTGTAGCGCCATTGCCGGTCCACCCGCGTGTAGATGGTCTCGCGGCCGGGCTTCATCAGCGAGAACTCGTTGGAACGCGTCACCACCTGGACGATGCCGACCATGATCGGCAGCGGCGAGACGGTCAGCACCGCGAACCCGAGCAGGAGGGCCGCCATCGGGATCAGCAGCACCGGCGCCAGCCCGAACCGCGACAGCAGCCAGCGGGTGGCGAACAGCTGCACGACCAGGGTCAGCACGTTCACCGCGATGTCGATGCCGGCGTAGTAGGCGGTGCGCGCCTCGGCGGTGGCGAAGCCCTCGCGCGCAATCACCGCCTGCTGGTTGTAGAGCAGCTGGCCGATGCCCACGCCCAGGAACACCAGCACCGCCAGCCAGCGCAGCAGGGGTTCCCGGGCGATGAGCTTCAGCCCGGCCAGCACGTCGCCGCCCATCGCGCTCTCGTTGTCGCGGCCGACGCTCGCCTCGCGCAGCACGGCCCAGCGGCGCAGGCGCCAGATGCACACCAGGCAGGCGGCGAGGAACAGGGCGGACACCAGCATCAGGTTGGCGAGGCCGATCCGCTCGGCCAGCACGCGGGTGATGAGCGGCCCGGTGAACGCGCCGACGGTGCCGGCCGCGCCGATGTAGCCGTAGTACTTCTTCGCCTCGGCATGGGAGAACACGTCGGCCATGAAGCTCCAGAACACGGCCACGGAGAACACGTTGAAGACCGTCACCCAGAGGAAGAAGGCCAGCCCGCGCCCGGCGACCCCGCTGTCGAACAGCAGGTGGAAGCCGAGCACGCACAGGATGAAGAAGCCGAACAGCACCGGCAGGAACACCCGGCGCGGGAAGCGGCTGACCAGTGCACCGTAGAGCGGTTGCGCGACCAGGATCAGGAGGAAGGAGCAGGTGGACAGCACCTGCAGGGTCAGCTCCCGCAGCGGGATGCCGTGCGCGGCGAAGAAGGCGATCAGTCCCGGCGGGAACACCGCCTCGACATCGCTCGAGGCGCCCATCGCGTCGCGCACCGGGCGCAACACGTAGTAGCCGCTGAGCAGACAGAAGAAGTAGACGAAGGCCCACAGCAGCGGGGGCGAATCGGACAGCGCCGAGCGGAACCGGACGAGCCGGGAGGACGCCGCGTCTGCTGGGTTCATCGGTGGGGCTTCCTGGGGATGGCGCGGCCCGGGCGCCGCCGGCCGGGCTTCAGGCGCGCACGGTATCCGATGCACTGCAACATCGCCAGCGCCGCGGCCGGCGCGCTACCGCGCCTCGGACAGCAGCGCCGGCAACGGGCAATGCAGCACGCCGCACACGGTGCGCAGCAGCTCGGCCTCGGCCACGCTCACCTGGCCGTCGTGCGAGACCGCGTCGACCAGGGCTTCCACCAGCACCTGCTTGGCCGGCGGCGCCAGCGCGTCCAGCGGCTCCCACACCGCGTCCAGCGCCTGCACGCCCGCCGCCGGCGGCGCGTACGGCAGGTGGTCGCGCGGCAGCACCCGCTGCAACCCCGCCAGGTAGGCGCGCTGCGCCGCCTGCGGCTGGCCCGGGTGCCCGGCCTGCGCGAGCACCGCCAGCAGCGTGGCGAACTCCGCGCGCACGCCGGTCGCCTTGCGCCGCCCGAAGCGGACGTGGCGCGAGGGGTCCAGCGCCTCGCGCACCTGCACCTGGAGCAGGCGGGAGAGCCCGTACTCGAATACCGACACCTGGCCATCGACGTGCACCATCGCCTCGATGGCGTCGAGGAAGGCGTCCAGTTCCGGCCTCGGCCGCTGGCGCAGCACCGGGAAGGCCAGCGACGCCAGCGGCAGGCGCAGCATCGGGTGCAGTGTCGCCAACCGCGTGGCCCGCAGCTCGCGCGCTCGCTCGGCCACGGCCTGGCCGCAGCGCGCCGCCAGCGCCGCGCCCT
>DASRYN010000257.1:0-5166 GCA_035687185.1 Pseudoxanthomonas sp.
GATCGTGGCGCTCAAGCTGCGCCACGGCTGAGCCGGCCCGGCGCCGCGGCGAGCAGGCCCCACGCCAGCCACGCGGCGAAGGCCAGGCGCTGGGCCACGCCCGCGCCCACCCAGCCGCTGCCCAGGAACCCGCAGGCCAGCACCAGCACGCCGGCGGCCAGCGTGCCCGCCGCCAGCACGCGCGCGCCCGGCACGCGCCACAGCCCGGCGCCCAGCAGCGCCGCGCCGACGGGGAAGGCCAGCGCCCACAGCAGCCAGGCGGTGGCGTGCCAGCGGCTGCCGCCGGCATCCAGCCGTTCCAGGTCCAGCGGCAACAGCCCCTGCGCGAGGAAGGCCAACGCCGCCAGCAGCAGCAGCTGGGCGCCGATGCGCGCCGGCCAGCCGCCGCCGGCGGGCAGCCGGCCACGCACGTCCAGCGCGATCCACGCGCCGGCCAGGCCCGGCAGCACGAAGGCGAACAGGCCGAAGACGGCGCCCAGCAGCTGGCGCGCGCCCAGCAGCGCCAGCGGGTGCTGCAGGTGGGAATAGCCCTCCACCGCCGCCCCGCCGATCACGCCGGCCAGGAGCCAGCTGGCGGCCGCGGCCACGGCCGCCCCCTGGCGCCAGCGCGCGTTCATGCCGCCTCCGTGCGCGGTCCAGGCGCGCGGGCAGATGGCGGACGGACGAAGGCGGCGATGACGGCAAGCGGCGTGGGCATGCGGCCATCGTCGATGCCCGGCGGTTAAACTGCAATGCACGCGCAACGCGGGCGGGCCTGCGCCTTGCAAGCCGCCGCCCCCGGCACCATCTGCATGCCATCCCCGTTCACGGAATCCGCCCATGGCCCCGCTGCCCCACGTCGTCGACGTCACCACCGCCACCTTCGAGACCGAGGTCCTGCAGCGCTCGCTGCAGACGCCGGTGCTGGTCGATTTCTGGGCGACCTGGTGCGGGCCGTGCAAGTCGCTGACCCCGATCCTGGAGAAGCTGGCGGCCGAGTACGGCGGCACCTTCGTGCTGGCCAAGGTCGACGTGGACCAGGAACAGCAGATCGCCGCCGCGTTCCAGATCCGCTCGGTGCCCACCGTGTTCCTGCTGATCGGCGGGCAGCCGGTGGATGCGTTCCAGGGCGCGCTGCCGGAAGGCCAGCTGCGCCAGTTCCTGCAGCAGCACGGCATCGAGCCGGCCGCCGAGGCCGCGCCGGAGGAGGCGGCGCCGCGGGACCCGCAGGCCGAGGTGCTGCGCCTGCGCCGCGCGGTGGAGGCCGAGCCGGACAAGGACGAGCTGAAGCTGGACCTGGCCCTGGCGCTGCTGCGCATCGGCGCCGCCGCCGAGGCCGAGCGGCTGCTCGATGCCCTGCCTGCCAATCTGGCCACCGACGACCGCGCCGTGCGCGCCCGCGCGCGCCTGGGCTTCGCCGCCCTGCTGGAGGACGCGCCGCCGCAACCGGTGCTGGAGCAGGCGGTGGCCGCCAACCCGGACGACCTGAAGGCGCGCCACCTGCTGGCGGTGCACCACATCGTCGGCGGCGATGCCGCCGCCGGGCTGGAGCACCTGCTGGAAATGCTGCGCAGGAACCGCGACTTCGAGGACGGCCTGCCGCGCAAGGCGCTGATCGACGCCTTCCGCGTGGTCGAGGACGAGGACCTGGTCGGCCAGTACCGGCGGAAGATGGCCTCGCTGCTGTTCTGAGGCCGGCTACATCCCGCGGAAGCGGTGCAGGAAGGCGGCGCTGACCGGCAGCCGCTCGGCGTGGCCCTTCAGGCTCAGGGCGTGCCGGCCCAGCTCGTTCCTCGACACGCGGTCGATGGCCTGCACGCGCACCACCGTGCCGCGGTGCACCTGCCAGAACTCGTCCGGGTCCAGCCCCGCCAGCAGGTCCTTCAGCGGCGTGCGGATCACGCCCTCGCCCGCCGCGGTCACCACGCGCACGTACTTCTCCTGCGCCTGGAAGAACAGCACCTCGCCGATGCCGATCATCCGCACGCTGTCGCCGGCGCTGGCGGTGATCCAGCGGATCAGCCGGTCGCCGCGCGGCCGCAGGCGCGACTCCAGCTCCTCGACCAGCGCCTGCAGGTCGGGGCCGGCTCCGCCCGCCTGGCGCTCGTCCAGCCGCGCGCGCAGCCGCGCCACGGCCTGTTCCAGCCGCGCGGGCTGCACCGGCTTGAGCAGGTAGTCGGCGGCACCGGCCTCGAACGCGCGCACCGCGTAATCGTCGTAGGCGGTGGTGAACACCACCAGCCCGCCCTGTTCCACCGCCGCACGCGCCACGTCGAGCCCGCTGACGCCGGGCATGCGGATGTCGAGGAACGCGACCGCCGGCCGGTGCGCGCGCACCGCTTCCAGCGCCGACACGCCGTCCTCGCAGACCGCGACCACCTGCAGGCCCGGCCATGCCAGCAGCAGCTGTTCGTGCAGCGCGCGGCGCTGCGGCGCTTCGTCCTCGGCGACCAGCGCGGTGACCGCGGCCGCGCTCATGCGTCCGGCTCCGCGCCGGCGTCGCAGGGCACCTCGATCTCCGCGACGACGCCACGCGGCTGGCCCGGTTGGAGCCGCAGCGCCGCCCGCGCGCCGAAGCGATGGGCCAGCTGCTCGCGCACGTTCGCCAGGCCCATGCCGGCGCCGACGCCCGGCGCCAGCCCGGCGCCGTCGTCGGCCACGCGCACGAGCACGCGGTCGCCCTCGCGCCGCGCGGCCACCTCGATCCGTCCGGGGCCGGGCCGCGGCTCGATGCCGTGCTTGATCGCGTTCTCCACCAGCGTGATCAGCAGCGAGGGCGGGAACGGCAGCGCGCGCAGCGCATCGTCGGCGGACACGGCGTACGACAGCCGGCCGCCCATGCGCATCCGCATCAGCGCCAGGTAGCTGCCGCAGATGTCCAGCTGTTGGCCCAGGGTGGAATGCAGGCCGCGGTCGTCGCGCAGCTTGGGGATCGTCGCGCGCAGGAAGGCCACCAGCGCGTCCAGCGTGGACTCGGCCTGGGCCGGGTCCTGGCGCACCAGCGCGCGCACGGAGGCCAGCGTGTTGAACAGGAAATGCGGCTCGACCTGGGCCTGCAGCACGCCCAAGCGCAGGTCCGCCTCGTGCACGCGCCCCTCCATCTCGCGCAGCGATTGCGCGTGCAGGTGCGCGTCCCAGCGCCGGCGTTCGCTGAAGTACGCACGCAGCGCCAGCCCGCCGCCGAACAGCCCGTAGACCGCCACCAGCACGGCCAGGTTGAGCGCGAGGCTCGCGGCCTTCAGCCACGGCCCCATCGCCGGCGGCTTCGGCTGCATGCCCATCGCCGCCAGGCCCGGCGCCATCAGCGATTCGACGTGGGCCGAGGCCACGCGGTCGACCAGGTAGCTCAGCAGCATGCCCAGCAGCACCGCCAGCACCACCGCCCGCCGCTCCCGCGGCTCGGGCCAGCCGCGGTGACGCACCGCGGTCGCCAGGGCCGGCCCGAGCGTGGCCATCAGGCTGAAGGCCGCGAACTGGACCGCGCCCACCTTGAGCGCCACCGCCGCGTCCTGGACGGCCACGCCGACGCCGGCGCCGGTGACCGCGGCCCCTACCGCGATGACGCTGCAGAACAGCAGGCTGCGCCCGGCCAGCCAGCGCAGGCTGAACACCGGGTAGCGCCGGTAGCGGCTCCACACCGCGTTGCCACCGACCAGCACCTCCGCCGGCAGCGCCCGGTGCAGCGGATAGCCCTCGTTGCCGTTCACGCCTTCCTCCCGTCGCCCCGGGCGTTCCGATGCCGGAGCGCGATCATTGATGCCATGCCCGCCATGCGCAAGCCGCGGTGGCTCAGCGCCGCCGGCCGCGCAGCACCTGGCCGCCCTGGTGCAGTTCCAGCGCGCCGACCCGGCCGTCCTCCCCGCGCTGGAAGCGGATATCGATGCCGAACGCCGGCGCCTGGAAACGGTCCTTTCCGCTGCCTTCCAGCGCGAACTCGCCCTGGCCGGTGGCCTGCGCGTAGAGCACGCCATCGCGTTCGCGCACGTCCAGGGCGAAGCCCGGTTGCAGCTCGTAGCGGCCCGCGTAGGCCTGCAGCTGCGCGGCCGACAGGCGCGGCGCCGGCGCCGGTGCCGCGGCGTCCACGCGCACGGCCGGCACGCTCGCGCCCATCTGCGACCAGGTGAAGGCGTAGCTGCCGTCGGGCCGGCGTTGCGGTCGCAGCACCGCGTCCAGCTCCAGCGGGTAGAAGTCGCCGGCGTCGTCGTGGCCCAGGGCGTACTCGCCTTGGCCTTCCGCCTGCACGTACAGGCGGCCGCCGCGGTGGCGCAGGGTCATGCCCATCGCGCCCTGCAACCGGTATTCGCCGGCCAGGGCCTGCAACAGCGCAGGGTCGGGCGCCGTCTCGCGGCGCGGCACGCCGAGCGGGAACGCCGGGTCCACCAGGTGCAGGCCCAGGCTTCCCAGGCCGCCGATCGAATTCCACGTGGTGTCCGAGAGGATCACCACGCCGCGGGCGCGCGCCGGGTCGATCGACACGAACGAGGAAAAGCCGCCGGTGCCGCCCTCGTGCGCCAGCACGCTGCGGCCGTTGACGCGGGCGATCATCCAGTTCATCGCCATCGGCGGCGCATCCGACAGCGGCTGGTGGGTCAGCTGCAGCGCCGGCTGCAGCGCCTGGCCCTTCCAGCCCAGGCCGGCCTGCACGTAGGCGACCATGTCGTCGAGGGTGGCGCGCACGCCGCCGACGCCGGCCAGGTCGGTGGCGAAATGCCAGGCCGACGCCGGCCTGCCGTTCGGGGTGTGGCCGGTGGCGGCACGCGCGCCCGGCGGCGGCGCGTTGACGTAGGCACGCTCCATGCCCAGCGGCGCGAACAGGCGCTGCCTGAGCAGGGTCTCGAAGTCGCTGCCGGCGCGCCGCGCGACTGCGTAGGAAAGCAGCATCGAGGCGAAGTTGGAATACGCGTAGCGCGTGCCGGGCGCCGCGTCCAGTCGCGCTTGGCCCAGCGAGGCCAGCAGCGCGTCGGCGTCGAGGTCGGCGTAGGGATCGTCCAGGCGGGTGGCGCCCAGGCGCGACGGCAGCGCCGGCAGGCCGGAGGTGTGGGTGACCACGTGCCGGAGGCGGATCGGCTGGCCCTGGTAGTCCGGCACGCGCGTGCCTTCCGGCAGCCACGAGGCCAGGGGATCGTCCAGCGAGCCCTTGCCCTGCAGGATCAGCCCGGCCAGCAGCGTGGCGGTCATGGTCTTGCT
>DASRYN010000258.1:0-2856 GCA_035687185.1 Pseudoxanthomonas sp.
CTCGACCAGCAGCAGGTCCAGGTTGCGGCTGCCGGTGCGCACCGGCCGCACCACGGCGGCCGGCACCGCGGCCGCGGGCAGCGGCAGCTCGACGCGGAAGGTCGCGCCCTGCCCCGGCGTGCTCTCCACCGAGATCTGCCCGCCCATGGCCATGGCCAGTTCCTGGCAGATGGCCAGGCCCAGGCCGCTGCCGCCGTAGCGGGCGGTGGTGCGCGGGCCGTCGGCCTGTTCGAAGCGGCGGAACAGGCGCTGCTTCTGTTCGTCGTTCAGGCCCGGCCCGGTGTCGCGCACCACGATCACCACGCCCTGCGGCGTGGCGGCGGCCACGCCGAGCACCACCTCGCCGCGGTCGGTGAACTTGACCGCGTTGCCGAGCAGGTTGAGCAGGATCTGGCGCAACCGCCCCGGGTCGCCGCGCAGGCCGTGCGGCGCGTCGGGCGCGGTGCGCACGTGGAAGGCCAGGCCGCGCTGCTCGGCCACCGGCGCCATCAGCGACACGACTTCCGACACCAGCGCGCGCAGGTCGAAATCCTGCTCGTCCAGCTCCAGGCGCCCGGCCTCGATGCGCGCCAGATCCAGGGCGTCGTTGACCAGCCGCAGCAGGTGCTCGCCGGCGCGGCGGATCGCCTCGACGTAGCCGCGCTGGCGGTGGTCCAGCGGCGTGTCCAGCAGCAGTTCGCTCATGCCCAGCACGCCGGTCATCGGGGTGCGCACCTCGTGGCCGAGGGTGGCCAGGAAACGGCTCTTGGCCAGCGAGGCCTGCTCGGCCAGCTCGCGCTTGTGCATGGCCAGCTGCCACTGGCTGCGGCGTCGCAGGCGCCGGCGGTAGGCCCATGCGCCGCCGGCCACCAGCAGCAGCGCGCAGCCGGCCAGGGCCAGCATGCCCCAGCCGCTGCGCCACCATGGCGGCGGCACCACGAAGGCCAGCTCGCGCACCGGCGACCATGCCTGTCCCGGCATCGAAGCCTGCACCTGCAGGCGGTAGTCGCCGGGCGGGAGCTGCGAGAACACGCGCTCGCCGTCGCTGCCCGCGGCCACCCAGTCGCTGTCGTAGCCCAGCAGGCGGAAGCGGTAGCGGATGGACTTCGGGTCGTCGAAGGCGAGCAGCCGCGCGGTCACCTGCAGGTCGCGGTCGCCCGGCTGCAGCTGGAAGCCGCCGCCGGCGGGCAGCGGCAGCGTCGCGTCGCCGCGGCGTACCTGCACGCGGTCGATCGCCAGGCGCGGCGCAACGGGCGCCGGATCGGGCAGGTTCGTGTCCAGCAGCAGCAGCGAGCCGTCGCTCATGCCGGCGACGAGCACGCCGCGGGCGTCCAGCGCCACGCCGTTCTCGGTGATTTCCTGGCTGGGCAGGCCCTCGCGCACGCCGAAGCGCCGCACCGCGGCCGGCTGCGTGCCCTGCGGCGGCTGGATGCGGTACAGGCCCCGCCGCGTGCCCAGCCATACCCGCCGCGCGCGATCGACCACCAGCGCGGTGGCCTCGGTCGCGGGCACGCCTTGGTCCATGCCCAGTTGCGCGCGCAGGTGCCAGGCGCCCCGCGCCTCCTCCCACATTTGCACCCCGGACAGGCCCTGCACCCACAGCCGCCGCGCACCGTCGAGGGCGAAGGTGACGATGGGCCCGGGCTTCAGGCCGGGCAGCGGCAGGAAGGCGCGACGGTCGGGATCCCAGCGCAGCAGCCGGCCACCTTCGACCAGCCAGGGCTGGCCGTCCGGCCCCAGCCGCACCACCGAGATGTCGGCACCGCCCAGGCCCGGGGTCGTCTCCGGCAAGAGGGCTTCGAGCACGCGCCCGCTGTCCACCTCGCGGCGCTGCAATCCGCCGCCGCTGGCGCCGACCCAGAGCGAGCCGTCCGGGGCTTCCAGCAGCCAGTCCACGGTGCTGCTTCCCTTGGGCACCGGGTCCTGGTCGCTGCCGCTGGCCCAGTCCACCACCGCCCCGTCGGCCCCCACCCGCACCAGCGTCGGGCCGGCGCCGACCCACAGCGCGCCGTCACGGGTCTCGAGCACGGCGCGGGTGCGCTTGGCGCCGGGCAGGCCGCGCACGCGCACGGCCACCTGGCCGGTCGCGGTATCCAGATGCTCCACGTCGCCGGTGCTGCCCGCCAGCCACACGCCACCGCCACTGGACGCGCCGAAGGCGCGGTACAGGCCGCCGCCGAGGCCATGCGACTTGTCGAGGACGGCGATCCGGTGCCAGTCCGGGCGCAGGTAGCCCAGGCCCCTGGTGGGCACGCCGACCCAGAGGCTGCCGTCCTCCTGCCGCAGCAATGCCTGCACCACCTGCGCCACGCCCAGCACCTGCGCGTCGTGCAGCACCTGGCGCGCCGCGCCGTCGGCGGACACGTGCCAGAACCCGCTGCGCGTGGCGACCCAGTAGCCGCCGTAGCCGTCCATGCTCATGGCGGTGGCCACGTGCTGGCCCTTGAAGCGGTCGGCCCAGGCCGGCGTGTCCCAGGTGCCGTCGTCGCGCAGCCGCAACAGCCCGCGCGCCGTGCCCACCCAGGTGGCGTCGCCCTCGCGCCACAGGGTCACCACCGGGGGCCGGGCCGGCTCGCCCGGCACCGGTACCAGGCGCATGCGGCCCTGCGGGTCGCGGTGCACCAGGCCGGCGAGCGTGCCGGCATACAGCCCGCCCGCCCCGTCGAAGGCCAGGCTGAAGATCGCGGTGTCCAGCGCGCCGTCCACCTCGGCGTTGGCGCCGCGCACGCGGGCGATGGCGTCCTGCGCGTCGACCCGGTAGAGGCCGCCGCCGTAGGTGCCCAGCCAGACCTCGGTTTCGCGGCCGGCGATGGCGAACACGTCGTCGCTGGCCATTTCCGGCTGGTCGGCCTGGCGGTAGTGGCGGAAGCCGTCGCG
>DASRYN010000259.1:0-5299 GCA_035687185.1 Pseudoxanthomonas sp.
GCCCGCCACCGTGCAGCTGCCCATCGAGTTCCGCCGCAGCTGAGCGCGGCGGGCGGGCCCGGGTCAGGCGCGCAGGCCGAAGCCGCAGCCGGCGGCCAGGCGGTCGAAGCCCGGGAAGGACGTGGCGACGTTGGCCACGTCCTGCACCCTCACCTCCCCGGCCGCGCGCTGCGCGGCCACCGCGAAGGCCATGGCGATCCGGTGGTCGCCATGGCTTTCGATCGTTCCGGCACCCAGCGCGCCCGGATGGATCGTGGCCCCGTCCGGGGTTTCGTCCACCCGCAGCCCCAGGGTGCGCAGGCCGGCGGCCATGGCCGCCAGGCGGTCGGATTCCTTGACCCGCAGCTCGGCCGCGCCGCGCACCACGGTGGCGCCTTCGGCGCAGGCGGCGGCCACGAACAGCGCGGGGAACTCGTCGATCATGTCCGGCACCAGCGCCTCGGGCACCTCGATGCCGCGCAGCGGGGCATGCCGCACCACCAGGTCGGCCACCGGCTCGCCGCCGTGGGTGGACGGGTTCTCCTCGCGGATGTCCGCGCCCATCAGGCGCAACGCCTGCAGCAGGCCGGTGCGCCGCGGGTTGAGGCCCACCGCGCGCAGGCGCAGCTCCGAGCCCGGCACGATGCTGCCCGCCACCAGGAAGAACGCGGCCGAGGAGAAGTCCGCCGGCACCGCGATGTCGGTCGCGCGCAGGCGCTGGCCACCGCGCAGCCGGGCGCGGCCGGGCGAGAACTCGATCTCCACCCCGAAGGCCGAGAGCATGCGCTCGGTGTAGTCCCGGGTGGGATGCGGCTCGGTGACGGAGGTGTGGCCGGCGGCGTACAGCCCGGCCAGCAGCACCGCCGACTTGACCTGCGCGCTGGCCACCGGCGAGACGAAGTCGATGCCGGCCAGGCGTTGGCCGCCGTGGATGCGCAGCGGCGGAGTGCCGTCGTCCTCGGTGTCGATGCGCGCGCCCATCTGCGCCAGCGGCGCGGTGACCCGGCGCATCGGCCGCCGCGACAGCGACTCGTCGCCCACCAGCACGCTGTCGAACGGCTGCGCCGCCAGCAGGCCGGCCAGCAGCCGCATGCCGGTGCCGGCGTTGCCGCAGTCCAGCGGGCCGTCGGCGGGCTTCAGGCCGTCCACGCCCACGCCATGCACGATGCGGCGCGACGGCGAGGGCGTCTCGATGCGCACGCCCAGCCGCGCGAAGATCGCCGCGGTGGCCCGGGTGTCCTCGCCCTCGAGGAAGCCGTCGATGGTGGACACGCCGTCGGCCAGCGCGGCGAACATCACCGAGCGGTGCGAGACCGACTTGTCCCCCGGGATCTCCAGCGTGCCGCGCAGCGGCTGCCCCGCGGTTGCGACCCAATGCTGCGACGACTGCGACATCTCTGCTCCGTACTCTGCTGCGGCATTGCCGCGTCCGATAACCTGCGCCGCCGGCGGCGGCGCCCGCCGCGGTGCCGCCTAGGGCACCGCCACCGGGTAGGAACCCAGCACCTTGATCTTGGCCACGCGGTCCTCCAGCTCGGCCAGCGCGCGCTTCATGGCCTCGTCCTCGACGTGGCCGGCCAGGTCGATGAAGAAGGCGTACTCCCACTTGGCCTGGTGCGAGGGCCGCGACTCGATGCGGTTCATGCTGACGCCGTGGCGCGCGAACGGGCTGAGCACGTCGAACAGCGCGCCGGGCTTGTCGTGGATGAACACCAGGATCGAGGTGCGGTCGTGCCCGGACGGCGGGAACAGGCGGCGGCCGATGACCAGGAAGCGCGTGGTGTTGTCCTTGTCGTCCTGGATCGGGCGCATGATGACTTTCTTCAGGCCGTACACGTGCGCCGCGCTCTCGCCGGCGATGGCCGCCGCGTCGTCGGCGCCGCGCGCGCGGCGCGCGCCCTCGGCGTTGCTCGACACCGGGACCTTCTCCGCCCGGGGCAGGTTTGCGCGCAGCCAGCCGGCGGTCTGGGCGAAGGCCTGCGGATGCGCGTAGATGCGCTCGATGTCCTCGATGCGGCCGCTGCGCGAAAGCAGGTACTGGTGCACCTTCAGCTCCACCTCGCCGCAGATCTTCAGCTGCGAGGTCAGGAACATGTCCAGCGTCACCTGGATGGTGCCCTGGCCGGAGTTCTCCACCGGCACCACGCCGAAATCGGCGTTGCCGGCCTCTACTTCCTGGAACACCTCCTCGATGCTGGCCAGCGGCAGCCCGTGCGCCGAACGCCCGAAGTGCTTGAGCACGGCCTGCTGGCTGAAGGTGCCCTCGGGCCCGAGGTAGCCGATCTTCAGCGGTTCCTGCTGCGCCAGGCAGGCGGACATGATCTCGCGGAACACGTGCACCAGCACCTCGTCCGAGAGCGGACCCTGGTTGCGGTCCACCACCATGCGCAGCACCTGCGCCTCGCGCTCGGGCCGGTAGTAGTCCACCGCCGCGGCCAGCTTGCCCTTGGCCTTGCCCACCTGCAGCGCGAAGCGCGCGCGCTGGGCGATCAGCTCCTGGATCTGGCGGTCGATGCCGTCGATCTGCGCGCGCACGTCGGCCAGGTCCGGGGTCGCGGCCTGGGCCGGGGCGCGGGCGCCGCGCGCGGGGGCCTTCTTCGCTGGTTTCTTCGCTGCTGCCATCTGCGGGGTTCCGTGTTCTGGGGGCCGGCGCGGCGGTCGCGCCGCGGGACGGCGGGGCTCAGCCGTGGCGCTGCTGGAAGTCGCGCATGAACGCCACCAGCGCGCGCGCGCCGTCCAGCGGCATGGCGTTGTAGAGCGAGGCGCGGATGCCGCCGACGGCCTTGTGGCCCTTCAGCGCCAGCAGCCCGGCCTCCCTGGACTCGGCCACGAAGCGCGCGGTGAGCGTGTCGTCGCAAAGGAAGAACGGGATGTTCATGCGCGAGCGCGCCGCCGGCGCCACCTCGTTGCGGTAGAAGCCGCCCGATCCGTCGATGGCCTCGTACACCAGCGCGGCCTTGGCCGCGTTGCGCCGCGCGAACTCCTCCACCCCGCCCTCGGCCAGCATCCACTTCACCGTCAGCCCGAGCAGGTACCAGTTCCAGGTCGGCGGGGTGTTGAGCATGGAATCGCGCGCGGCATGCGAGCGGTAGTCGAAGATGTCCGCGCGCGGCTGGCCCTCGCGGGCCAGCAGGTCGCGGCGGACGATCACCACCGAGATGCCCACCGGGCCCAGGTTCTTCTGCGCGCCGGCGTAGATCAGCCCGTAGCGCGACACGTCGATGGGCTCGGAGGCGATCGAGGAGCTGAAGTCGGCGAACAGCGGCGCCCCGCCGACGTCGGGCGCGCCGCGGAACTCCACGCCGTGGATGGTCTCGTTCGCGGTCACGTGCACGTAGGCCGCGTCCGGGCTCAGCGACCAGCCCGCCGGGTCGGGGATGTCGCGGAAGCCGCCCGGCCCGCCGTCCGCGGCGACGTGCACGCGCACGTAGGGCCCCGCCTGGCGGATCGCGGTCCTGCCCCAGTGGCCGGTGACCACGTAGTCGGCGGCCTGCCCGGGCGCGGCGAAGTTGAGCGCCAGCAGCGCCTGCTGGGTGGTGGCGCCACCGGACAGGAACAGCACGGCGTAGTCGTCCGGGATGGAAAGCAGGCGCCGCAGGTCGGCTTCGGCCTCGGCCGCCACCGCCATGAATTCGGCGCCGCGGTGGCTCAGTTCCACGATCGAGGCGCCCACCCCGTTCCAGTCCAGCATCTCGGCCTGCGCCTGGCGCAGGACCGCTTCCGGCAGCGTCGCGGGGCCGGCACTGAAGTTGTAGGCGCGCGTCATGAACCACCCGAGGAGAAAGGTGCCGTAGTATGCCGCAGTGCAGCGGTTGCGGGCGCAACCATGGCGCCTGCCGCGCATGCGGAACCGCGACGCCCGCGCCGCGGTCCCACCTCCAGGATCGCCACGGGAACGCCGCCATGCCTTCGCTCCGCCTGCCCCGGATTCCGTCCAGCGAAATCACCGACGAGGCGGTCCACCGTGACCGGCGCCGGCTGCTCGCGGCGCTGGCCGCAACACCCGCGCTGGGCCTGGCCGGCTGCGCCGAAGCCGAGCCGCCCCCGCCGCCGCGCACCGTCGTGAGCGCGGCCCAGGCCCGCGCCGGCTTCCGCACCGCGGAGGAACAGACGCGCTACCAGGACGCCACCACCTACAACAATTTCTACGAGTTCGGCACCGGCAAGAGCGACCCCTCGCGCGCGCCGCGCACGCTGCGCACCTCGCCGTGGACGGTGTCGGTGGAAGGCGAGTGTGCCAGGCCGGGCCGCATCGGCCTGGAAGACCTGCTGCGCGGGCAGGCGGCGCAGGAGCGGATCTACCGCCTGCGCTGCGTGGAAGGCTGGTCGATGGTGATCCCGTGGCTGGGCGTGCCGCTGGGACCGGTGCTCGAGCGCTTCGGCCCGACCTCCCGGGCGCGCTACGTGGCCTTCACCACGCTCGCCGACCCGGAGCAGATGCCCGGCATCCGCTACCGCTCGATCCGCTGGCCGTACCGGGAGGGGCTGCGCATCGACGAAGCCATGCACCCGCTGACCCTGCTGGCCACCGGCATGTATGGCAAGCCGCTGCCGCAGCAGAACGGCGCGCCGCTGCGGCTGGTGGTGCCCTGGAAGTACGGCTTCAAGTCGATCAAGTCGATCGTGGCCATCCGCTTCGTGGAGAGGATGCCCGAGACCGCCTGGCACGCGCTGCAGCCCTCGGAGTACGGCTTCTTCTCCAACGTCAACCCGGACGTGGACCACCCGCGCTGGAGCCAGAAGACCGAGCGCCGCATCGCCGGCACCCGGAGCAAGCTGTTCGCCGAGCGCATTCCCACCCTGCCGTTCAACGGTTACGGCGAGCAGGTCGCCTCGATGTACGCCGGCATGGACCTGCGCAAGTGGTACTGACCGCGCCGCGCGGACGGCCACGGCCGGCGCGGCCGCGCGAACCGGCCTCGCCGGCGCTGGTGGCGGCCAAGGCCGCGGTCCATGCCGCCGCGCTGGCGCCGGCCGGGTTGCTGGCCTGGCGCATGGCCGAGGTCTGGCGCACCGGCAGCGACGCGCTGGGCGCCGACCCCGTGGCCGAGGTCGAGCACTTCACCGGGCTGTGGGCGCTGCGCCTGCTCCTGCTCACCCTGGCCATCACCCCGCTGCGGCGGCTCACCGGGCAGCCGGTGCTGCTGCGCTTCCGGCGCATGCTGGGCCTGTACGCGTTCTTCTACGCCTGCCTGCACTTGGCCGCCTACCTGGTGCTGGACCTGGGCGGCTACTGGACGCAGCTGTTCGAGGAGATCGCCAAGCGACCCTACATCACGGTGGGCTTCGCCGCCTGGTTGCTGCTGGTGCCGCTGGCGGT
>DASRYN010000260.1:0-4101 GCA_035687185.1 Pseudoxanthomonas sp.
AGCAGGAACAGGTTGCGGTTGGCCCAGCCGGCCTGGTGCGCGGTGAGCGCCCAGATGCAGGCCAGCAGCGCGCCGCCCAGCCCGCACAGCAGCCACAGCGGCAGCGCCGCGGCGGCCAGCGCGCGCGGGCGGCGGCGGGCCGCGAGGATCGCCGCCGCGCCGGCCAGGCCGGCCAGCAGCCAGGGCCACCAGCGGCGCGGCCGCTCCGGCGGTTCCGGCGCGATGCGGTGCGGCAGGATCTCCTCCTCGGCCATCACCAGCGGGCGCCCCTGCGTGTTGCGCGCCTCGCGCAGGCTATCGGCCAGGCGCATGGGCACGAAGGCCTCCTCCCAGCGCGACAGCGGGCGGTCGGCGTAGGGCCCCAGGCCCAGGTCGAAGCCCAGCCACATCCACGGCGCAGGACGGGCCAGGCGCACCGCCTCGCTGCGGTAGGTGTTGCCGCGCGAGCGGCCGGCCAGCTGCGAGCGCAGCGCGCCGCCCATCGCGGCGTCGATGGCGTCGCGCACCTGGGTGGCGCAGTTGGCGGTGAAGTAGTCGTAGCGGTAGCGGGCGTTCTCGGGCAGGGCGCGCACGGCCAGGGCATCGGCCAGCGCGCTGGCCTGGGCCGGTTCCAGGTCCAGCCACTGCACGCGCACGCCGCGGCCGGATTCGCGGTACTGCACCAGGTCCTCGGCCACCGGCATCGCGACCAGGTGGTACATCATCTCGCCGCGCACGAAGCGCGCCAGGAAGTCCGGTTCGCCCGGATCGAAGAACCCGAAGTTGTAGGAGATGGCCTCGCCGGTGGCCGGGTCGAGCACGACGATGGCGTCGTGGCCGAAGCGCTCGAAGAACACCTCGCCCGGCTGCATGG
Organism: Pseudoxanthomonas sp.; assembly: GCA_035687185.1. Taxonomy (GTDB): domain Bacteria; phylum Pseudomonadota; class Gammaproteobacteria; order Xanthomonadales; family Xanthomonadaceae; genus Pseudoxanthomonas. The sequence continues at coordinate 854 of DASRYN010000260.1, forward strand.
TCATCACCCCGATGCGCGGTGCGGCGGCGGCCAGCGCGGGCAGCAGCGCAGCGAGCAGGAACAGCAGGGCCCGCAGCGCCGGCCGGCGCGGCGGGCGCGCCGCCGGGGCCGTGCGCCGCATCAGTCCCCGTCCTCCGGCTCCGGGGCCAGCACGCCGACCTGGAAGGCGCGCACGCGGCGGGCGTCGGCGCGGATCACGCGGAAGGCGAAGCGGCCCAGCGTCAGCTCCTCGCCGGCCTCGGGCAGGTGGCCGATGGCCTCGGTGACCAGGCCGCCGATGGTGTCGTACTCGTCGTCGGGGAAGTCGGCGCCAAAGCGGCGGTTGAAGTCGCCGATCGGGGTCAGCGCGTCGACCACGAACTGGCCGTCGGCCTGCACCGCGATCAGCGCGCTGGCGTCCTCGGCCTCGTCGTGCTCGTCGTCGATCTCGCCGACGATCTGCTCCAGCACGTCCTCGATGGTGACCAGGCCGGCGACGCCGCCGTACTCGTCCACCACGATGGCCATGTGGTTGCGCGAGAGCCGGAACTCCTTGAGCAGGACGTTGAGCTTCTTCGACTCGGGGATCAGCACCGCCGGGCGCAGCAGGGCGTGGATGTCGCCGGGGCCGTTGTCGGCCACCACGCCGCGCAGCAGGTCCTTGGCCAGGAGGATGCCCAGGATCTCGTCGCGGTCCTCGCCGTGCACCGGGAAACGCGAGTGGCCGGACTCGACCACCTGCTTCATCAGGTCCAGCAGGCGGGCGTCGGCCGGCAGCGAGACCATCTGCGATCGCGAGACCATCACGTCGCCCACGGTCAGCTCGGACACGGACAGCGCGCCTTCCATCATGCGCAGCGTGTCGGCGTCGATCAGGCCGTCCTGCTGCGCGTCGCGCAGCACGGCCACCAGTTCCTCGCGGGTGTCGGGTTCGCCGGAAAACGCGGCGCTGATGCGTTCCAGCCAGCTGCGCCGCCGTTCGTGCGGCTCGGAAGCGTTGTGGGAGCTGCTACTGTCGTCTTCTGACATCACAGGAAAAACGGGCGCCGGGAACCCCGGCGTTGCCGGCAGTCTAGCGCGGAAGGGCGGGCGCGGGCGAGGGCGGGGCGGGGCCTCCGGCGGACGCCGCGTCCGCGGCGGGCGCGGCTTCCGGCTCCACCGGGTCGCGGCTGTAGGCGCAGCCGGCCAGGGTCTTGCCGGGGTGCGAATCGACGTTGGAGACGGTCAGCACCGCCGACTCGATCCACGGCCCCTCGCCGGCGGCCGCGGGCACCTCCTCGGCACGCACCTCGCGGCCGAACATGGCCTTGGCCGGCGTGTCGATGCCGGCTTCCAGCTCCAGCTGGCGGGCCAGCGGGCGCGGGTCGGGCAGGTCGAGCACCGCCAGCACCGCGTCGCCGGCCAGGGCGATGTGGTCGGTGGCGTGGCCGAACACGCGGATCGGCGTGTTGAGCCGGTACTCGACCATGAACGGGTTGGACTGCGGCTGCGGCCGCCAGCCGAGCGAGACGGCCCTCAGCGGATCGGCCTGGACGGGGAGCAGCGCCAGCAGCGCCGGGTAGTCGAGCCGGCATTCCACCAGCGCGGCCAGGTCGGGCGGGGCATCGTCGCCTTCGGCGGCCGCGGCCGGCACGGCGAGCGTGGCGAGCAGCAGGCAGGGCGGCAGCAGGCGTGCGCGCACGGTCATTCTCCGGCGTAGGGGTCGGGCAGGCCGAGGCCGGCCAGGATCTCGCGTTCCAGCCGTTCCATCGCCTCGGCCTCCTTGTCGTCCTCGTGGTCCCAGCCCAGCAGGTGCAGGGTGCCATGCACGGTCAGGTGCGCGTAGTGGGCGGCCAGCGGCTTGCCCTGCTCGCGCGCCTCGCGTGCCACCACCGGCGCGCAGATCACCAGGTCGCCGAGCAGCGGCAGCTTCACGCCCTTGGGCAGACCCTCGGGCAGCTCGGCCGGGAAGCTGAGCACGTTGGTGGCGTAGTCCTTGCCGCGGTAGTGGCGGTTCAGCGCACGGCCTTCCTTGGCGTCGACGATGCGCACGGCCAGGTCGGCCTCGCGGATGCGGCCGGCCAGCGCGGCGGCGACCCACCTGCGGAAGCTCACCGCCGCGGGCACGCCCGCGCGCGCCACCGCGTAGCTGACCGCCACGTCCAGGCGCACCGGTCCGCGGGTCATGCGGGCTCTCCCTGCGCGCGGCCCGCGCGCGGCGGCGTGGCGCGGCTCATGCCGACGGCCCGGTCTGGCGGTCCTGCGCGTCGCGCCGGTCGTAGGCGTTGACGATGCGCGCCACCAGCGGATGGCGCACCACGTCCCTGGCCTCGAAGAAGGTGAAGCTCACTCCCTCGACGTCGCGCAGCACCTCGATGGCGTCGCGCAGGCCCGACTTCACGTGCCGCGGCAGGTCGATCTGGGTCATGTCCCCGGTGACCACCGCGGTGCTGCCGAAGCCCAGGCGCGTGAGGAACATCTTCATCTGCTCGATGGTGGTGTTCTGCGCCTCGTCCAGGATCACGAAGGCGTCATTGAGCGTGCGTCCGCGCATGTAGGCCAGCGGCGCGATCTCGATGACGTTCTTCTCCAGCAGCTTGACCACCTTCTCCACGCCCAGCATCTCGTACAGCGCGTCGTACAGCGGGCGCAGGTAGGGGTCGACCTTCTGGGTGAGGTCGCCGGGCAGGAAGCCGAGCTTCTCGCCGGCCTCCACCGCGGGCCGCACCAGCACCAGGCGCTGCACCCGCGACTCGTTGAGCGCGTCCACCGCCATGGCCACGGCCAGGAAGGTCTTGCCGGTGCCGGCCGGGCCGATGCCGAAGTTGATGTCGTGCGTGGCGATGGCGTGCAGGTAGCGCGCCTGGTTGGCGCCGCGGCCGCGGATGGTGCCGCGGCGCACCTTCACCGCGACCTCCTGCGGCTGGTAGTCCTCGCCGGCGCGGTCGACGTTGGCCTCGTTCAGGCGCAGGTGGATGGCGTGGCTGTCGTAGGCGGCTTCGCCGGCCTCGGCGTACAGCGCGCGCAGCAGGCGCTCGGCGCGCTCGACCGCCTCGCCTTCGCCGCTGACGCGGAACACGTTGCCGCGGTTGGCGATCTCCACGCCCAGGCGCAGCTCGATCTGCCGCAGGTGTTCGTCGAAGGGCCCGGCGAGGTTGGCCAGCCGTTCGTGGTCGGCCGGTTCGAGGGTGAAGTCGCGCTGGGTGGGGGCGGTCATCGGAGGGGCGCTGCCTGCACGCGCGGCGTGCGGTCGCCAGTTCGAGGGCGGGGCGGAAAGGGAAGCGCGCAGG
>DASRYN010000261.1:0-5819 GCA_035687185.1 Pseudoxanthomonas sp.
CCGCCTGCGCGCGCATGGCCGCGTGCAGGTGCAGGGCTTCCTGCAGGAGGACGCGGCCGCGCGCCTGCACGCCTGCCTGCGCGACGAGGTGCCCTGGGAAACCGCGCAGCGCACCGACGCGCCGGCCGCGCCGGGCCTGCCGCGCAGCGCGGCGCCCGGCAGCGCCGAGGACGCGGCGCTGCTGCAGGCGGCCACCGCGCGCGCGCGCGACGGCTTCGAGTTCTACTTCGACCGCTACCGCATGGTCGAGGCGCGCCGCGACGGGCTCGACCCCGGGCTGCTGCTGCACGTGGTGCTCGATTTCCTCAACAGCCCGCCGTTCCTCGACTTCGCCCGGCACCTCACCGGCGACCCGGCCATCCGCATGGTCAGCGCCATCGCCGTGCGCTACCGCGCGGGCCACTTCCTGCGCGCGCACAACGACCGCGCCGCCGGCGAGGACCGCGCCTTCGCCTACGTGATGAACCTCAACCCCGAGTGGCGCCCGGACTGGGGCGGGCTGCTGGAGTTCCTCGACCCCGGCGAGCGCCGGGTGGTGGAGACCTTCACCCCGCAGTGGAACTCGCTGAGCCTGTTCCGCGTGCCGCAGCCGCACCAGGTGAGCCTGGTCGCCCCCTGGGCGCAGGCGCCGCGCCACAGCATCACCGGCTGGTTCCGCCGGGGCTGAGCGGCGCCCATGGCGTACGACGCGTTCGCGCTGATCCTGGCGATGCTCGCCCTGGGCATGGTCCTGGCGCGCACCACGCTGCTGCCGCCCAACGCGGCCGAGACGCTGAACCGGGTGGTGCTGTACGTGTGCCTGCCGGCGGCGGTGCTGCTGTACGTGCCGCGGCTGCACCTGCAGTGGTCGCTGCTGGGCGTGGCCGCCACGCCGTGGCTGCTGATGGGCGCGACCTGGCTGCTGGTGTCGCTGGCGGCGCGGGCCTGGAAGTTCGGCCGCGACGAGTACGCCGCGCTGCTGCTGTGCGTGGGCCTGTGCAACTCCAGCTTCATCGGCTACCCGATGGTGCGCGCGCTGCTGGGCGAGCACGCGGTGCAGTACGCGGTGGTCTACGACCAGTTCGGCACTTTCCTGCTGCTGTCCACCGTGGGCCTGTACGTGTGCGCCCGCTACGGCGGCGACGCGCCGCCCGGCGCGCGCGAGATGGCGTTGCGCGTGGCCCGCTTCCCGCCCTTCTGGGCCCTGCTGTTCGGCCTGTCGCTGATGCCGGAGCAGCCGCCGGAGTGGATCGCCTCCGGCCTGCGCCGGCTGGCCGACGCCATGCTGCCGCTGGTGATGCTGGCGGTGGGGCTGTCGATCCAGCTGCGCCTGCCGCGCGACGAGCTGCGCCCGCTGGCCACCGGCCTGGCGCTGCGGCTGCTGGTGCTGCCGGCCCTGGCGCTGCCGCTGTCGCTGCTGTTCGGCATGCCGCAGGCGATGCTGCGCGCCAACGTGCTGGAGTCGGCCATGCCGAGCATGGTCTCGGCCGCGGCGCTGGCCATGGCCCACGGCCTGGCGCCGCGCCTGTGCGCGGCCCTGGTCGGCTACGGCATCGTGCTCTCGCTGTTGACCTTGCCGGGCTGGGCCTGGCTGCTGGCGCGCCTGGCCTGAGCCGGGCGCCGCCGCCGCGCCGTCAGTCCGCCGGCACCGTCCGTTCGGCCGCCCACTCGCGCAGCGCCTGCACCTGCTCGGCCATGAGCATCGACAGCGGGCGGGTGCCGCGGATCTCCTGCATCAGCAGCTCGGTGTCCAGCGCGCGGCCCTCGGCGTGCGCGGCGTACAGGCCGGAGACCACCGCCTGCTCGATCTCGGCGCCGGAGAAGCCGTGGCTGGCCGCGGCCAGGGCGGGGAGGGCGAAGGCCTGCGGGTCCAGGCCGCGTCCGGCCAGGTGGATGCGCAGCAGCTCCACCCGGGCGTCCGGGCCGGGCAGGTCGACGAAGAAGATCTCGTCGAAGCGGCCCTTGCGCAGCAGTTCGGCCGGCAGGTGCCGCACCTGGTTGGCGGTGGCCACCAGGAACACCGGCGCCTTGCGCTCGGCCATCCACGTCAGCAGGTAGCCGAGCACCCGCCGCGACACGCCGCCGTCGCCGTCGCCGGCATCGGCCGACACGCCCTTCTCGATCTCGTCGATCCACAGTACGCACGGGGCCAGCTGCTCGGCCGAGGCCAGCGCCGCGCGCAGGTTCTGCTCGGTCTCGCCGTGGTACTTGGCGTAGAGCGTGCCGAAGTCCAGGCGCAGCAGCGGCACGCCCAGGGCGCCGGCGATGGCCTTGGCCAGCAGCGACTTGCCGCAGCCCTGCACGCCCAGCAGCAGCACGCCGCGCGGCGGGTCCAGGCCCGGCGGCGCGCTGCCGGCGAAGGCGGCGCGCCGCTGCCCGATCCAGCGCTTGAGCCGGCCCGCGCCGGCCACCTCGTCGAAGCCGGCGGTGTCGTACTCGTAGTGCAGGTGGCCGCTGCGGTTGAGCAGCTCGTACTTCAGCCGCGCCAGCTGCGGCAGGTCCGAGGCGGTGAGGGCGCCGTCGGCATGGATCAGCTGGCGGGCGATGCGCCGGGCGTCGTGCAGGTCCAGGCCCTGCAGGTGGCGCACGATCTGGCGCACCGCGTCCTCGTCGGCCTCGACCCGGCGCCCGCCGTTCTCGCGGGCGTAGGCCGCGGCCTCCTCGCGCACCAGCTTCAGCAGCGCGGCCGCGTCCGGCAGGCGCGGGACGAAGCGCACCGCCAGGGCCTCCAGCTCCGGCGGCAGCTCCACCCTGGCGCCCACCAGCACCAGCACGTGCGCCTCGCAGTGGCGGCGCTGGAGGATGTCGCGCAGCAGGCGCTGGTGGCTGGCGTAGCCCAGGTAGGGGTGGAAGTCGAGCAGCAGGTAGATGCCGCGCTGGCCGGCCTCCTGGATCGCGCGCAGCACCGCCGAGGCGTCGGGCGGGCCGGCGGCCGGGTCCTCGCGGTCCAGGTCCAGGCGGCGCAGGCCCTCGGTGATGGTCCAGCGGTGCAGGGCGCGCCAGACGTGCAGCAGGGACTGCCGGAACAGCTCGACCACCCGGTCCTCGTCGCGGGTCTCCACGACGATCAGCGGGGTGTTGGCGCGGATCAGGGCGGTCAGGTCCTGCAGCTGGCTCATGGTGCTTCCTTGGCGGGGCCGGCGCACGATAGCAAAGCCGCGGCCGGGTCCTTCCTACCGCCACCACGGGGGCCGGTGTACCCTGCGGCCAGCCAATCGGGAGGCAAGCCGCGCATGAAGACGATTCTGGTGGCCGGTTCCAAGGGCGGGGTGGGCAAGACCACCATCGCCACCCATCTGGCCGCGCACTCCGCGCTGCAGGGGCGGCGCACGGTGCTGGCCGACGCCGACCCGCAGCGCTCGGCCACCCGCTGGGCCGAGCGCCGCGCCGAGCTGGACAGCGCGGTGCTGCCGATCGACGCCAGCCGCCGCCGCGCATGGCGCAGCTGGCTGCCGGACGACGCCGAGCAGGTGGTGGTCGATGCCCCGGCCGGCGCCCTGGCCGACGACCTGGACGGGTTCCTCGAGCGCGCCGACGCGGTGGTGGTGCCGGTGCAGCCCTCGGCGCTGGACATCGAGGCCACGGTCGACTTCCTCAACACCCTGGGCAAGGTGCCGCGCGTGCGCCAGCGCAAGCTGCCGGTGGGGCTGGTGCTCAACCGCGCCAAGCCGTGGACCCACGCCACGCAGCAGGCGCTGGACATGCTCCGCGGCTGGCCGTACCCGGTGGTGGCGCAGCTGCGCGACACCCAGGCCTACGTGGTCCTGGTCGGGCTGGGGCGCAGCCTGTTCGACTACCGTTCGGCGCAGGTGCGCGACCATCAGGCCGACTGGGAACCGCTGCTGAAATGGATGGCCAAGGCATGAGCGAGGAGGCCGCGTGCGCGAACTGATCCTGCTGCGCCATGCGCACGCCGAGCCGGCCGCGCCCGGGCAGGCCGACATCGACCGGCCCCTGTCGCCGCAGGGCCTGGCCGAGGCCGAGGCCGCCGGCCGCTGGCTGGCGGCCCATGGCCTGGTGCCCGACTGCGTGCTGTGCTCGCCCGCGCGCCGCACCCGGGAGACGCTGGAGGCGGTGCTGGCGGTGACCGGCTACGTCGAGCAGCGGCTGGAGGAATCGATCTACGAAGCCACGCCGGGCACGCTGATCGGCCTGCTGCAGGCGCACCCGGACGTGGAGCGCCTGCTGCTGGTGGGCCACAACCCGGGCATGGAGCGGCTGGTGGCCCTGCTGCACAGCGGCCAGTCGGGCGAGTATCGCGGCATGCCCACCGCCGCGGTGGCGGTGCTGTCGCTGCCGGGAACGGAGGCGATCGAACCGGGCGTGGGCCGCCTCACGGCGTTCTGGTGGCCCTGAGCGCATGCGGCCTGCCCCCGGACGTTGGCTGGCACTGTGGTTGCTGGTGCCGGCGGCCGCGTCGGCGCAGCCCGGCGGGCTGCCGCCCGAACCCGCGCCCGCGGTGGCGATGACCATCGACACCGCGCGCAGCCACCTGGGGTTCGAGGTGCGCACGCGCCTGGGCCAGCGCCTGGAGGGCGTGTTCCCGCGCCACGAAGGCCTGGTGGAGCGTCTGCCGGACGGCCGCCACCGCGTGCGCCTGCGGGTGGCCACGGTGGCCGCGGAGATCCCCGAGCGGCCCCGCTACACCGCCTGGATGCGCGGGGAGAGCTTCTTCGACACCCTGCGCCATCCGTGGATGGAGTTCGTGTCCGACCCCTACGAGCCGCGCGCCCTCGCCGAAGGCGGTGCGCTGCACGGGCGCCTGACCCTGCGCGGCGTCACCCGCGCCGAAGCCCTGGAGCTGGAGCCGGCCGCCTGCCCGCGGCCCGGGCTGGACTGCCCGGTCGAGGTGCGCGGCGACATCGAGCGCAGCCGCTACGGCATGGACGACTGGCGCGTGGTGCTGTCCGACCGCGTGCGCTTCCTGATGCAGGTCTGGCTGAAGGAGGCCGCGCCGTGAGCCTGCCGCTGCGCCTGCTGCTGCTGGCGCTGCTGCTGCCGGCCACGGCCTGCAGCACGCTGGGCCCGCAGAAGCGCGCGCAGGCCGAGGCCATCGCCGTGGCCGCCCGCGACACCGCGGTGGACTGCGCGCGCCCGGACCACTGCGCCACGCCTTCGCCGCTGCGCGCGCTGGCCGGCGAGGCCTTCGCCGCCTCGGCCGCCGCGCCCGGCACGCCGCGCCACTACGCGCTGATCCTGGACGGCGGCGGCGACGCGCTGCTGGCCCGCGTGGACCTGATCCGCAGCGCGACCCGGCGGATCGACCTGCAGACCTACATCTTCGACAAGGACGACAGCGCGCGGCTGGTGATCGACGAGCTGCTCGCGGCGGCGCGGCGCGGGGTGGAGGTGCGCCTGCTGATCGACCAGCTCTCGGCCATCGCCGACCTGGAGATCCTCGCGGCCCTGGCAGGCGCGCACGCCAACTTCGAGCTGCGCATCTACAACCCGACCTTCGGCCGCGCCACGCCCAACTACCTGCACTACGCCGCCAGCGTGCTGTGCTGCTTCCGCCGCTTCAACCAGCGCATGCACAACAAGCTGCTGGTGGTGGACGACGCGGTCGGCATCACCGGCGGCCGCAACTACCAGGACGACTACTACGACTGGGACGCGGAGTACAACTTCCGCGACCGCGACGTGCTCGTGGCCGGACCGGTGGTGCGCGAGATGGCGCGCAACTTCGACGAATACTGGGGCGACCCCCGCAGCGTGCCGGTGGAGCGGCTGCGCGACGTGGCCCGGGTGCTGCTGTCCGAGGGCGTGCCGCCGCTGCCGCCGGCGCGCCCGGCGCGCCCGGAGCGGGTGGCGCTGATGTCGCGCCTGGCCGACGACGACGC
>DASRYN010000262.1:0-4944 GCA_035687185.1 Pseudoxanthomonas sp.
CGCGACCGCGGCGGCGATCCGGGCCGGGGCGATGGGCGCGACCAGGCGGTAGCCGCCCTTGCGGATGGTCTCGATGTACCGGGGCGCCTGCGGGTCGTCCTCCAGGATCTTGCGCAGCTCGGAGATGGCGCGGTTCAGCAGGTAGTCGTCGCCGACGGTGCCGGCCCAGACGGTGTCCAGGAACGCCTCGCGTGGCACCACCGCGCCCGGCCGGCCGGCCAGCAGCACCAGCACCTGCATCACCTTGGGCTCGACCTGCACCACGCGGCCGTGCAGGGAAATGCGGTTGAGCGAAGGCTGCACCAGCGCCTCGCCCACGGTGAAGCCGGCGGGCGCGCGCACCGCCCGTTCGGCGGGCAGGTCGATCTTGCCGATGGCCGTCTGCTCGCTCATCCGTTCCGCCCGAAAGCGTCCTCCGGCGCGCCGGACAGCGCCCGCAGCCAATCTATAGCAAATCCGTAGCTTCCCTCCATCCAGTCCGGGCGCGTCCCGGCGTCTGCTTGCGGGCATGCCGGCCCACCGCCGGCGTCGTGTATGCCCAACCAGCCAGGAGGAAGGCTCCATGCCCGGTTCACGAGTCCGAACGGCCTGCGCGGCGGCGCTGGCCCTGATGGGGATTTCCCTGCCGGCGCAGGCGCAGACGCCCGCGTCCACGCTCTACCAGCGCAACTGCGCCGCCTGCCACGGCGCCGAACGGCAGGGCACCGGCCTGGGCCCGCCGCTGGCCGCCGGCACCTACCGCTATGGCGGCACCCGCGGCGACCTGGCCCGCATCATCCGCAACGGCATCCCGTCGCGCGGCATGCCGGCCTTCGGCGCGACGCTGGCGCCGGAGGAGATCCAGGCGCTGGCCGAGTTCCTGCCCGCGCGCCAGGCCCGGCCGCAGCCGGAGGCCGAGCGCGAGGAACAGCGCGAGGCCGAACCGCCGCGGCAGTTCCAGCCCGTCCCCGGCGTGGCCGACACCCTGGACTACGCGGTGCGGGTGGAGCGCTTCGCCGACGGCCTGCAGACGGTCTGGTCGATGGCCTTCCTGGACGCCCGCACCGCGCTGGTCAGCGAGCGCCCCGGGCGCCTGCGCATCGTCCGCGACGGCGTGCTGCAGCCGCAGCCGGTGCGCGGCATCCCCGAGGTGCACGTGCGCGACCACCCGTGGAACCAGGGCGGCCTGCTCGACATCGCGGTGGACCCGGACTATCCGCGCAACGGCTGGATCTACCTGTCCTACAGCCACCGCCTGGACCGCGCCGGCCCCGAGGGCGAGCCGCTGGCCATGACCCGCGTGGTGCGCGGGCGCATCCGCGATGGCGCCTGGGTGGACCAGCAGGTGGTGTTCGAGGCCGATCCCGCGGCCTACGGCGAGACCTTCTGGCACTACGGCGGGCGCATGGTGTTCGACCGCGCGGGGCGGCTGCTGTTCTCCGTCGGCGACCGCGGCGCGCAGGAGATGGCGCGCGAGCCGGGCCGGCCCAACGGCAAGGTGCACCGGGTGATGCCCGATGGCGCCATCCCCGCGGACAACCCGTTCCGCGGCGGCGATGGCGCGCTGCCCTCGGTGTACAGCCTGGGCCACCGCAACCCGCAGGGCATCGCGCTGGAGCCCGCGACCGGGCGCGTCTGGTCCACCGAGCACGGCCCGCGCGGCGGCGACGAGCTGAACATCGTCGAGCGCGGCGCCGACTACGGGTGGCCCGTGGCCACCTACGGCATCAACTACGACGGCACCGTGCTGACGCCGCACACCCACGCCGAGGGCGTGCGCCAGCCGCTGCACTACTGGCGGCCCTCGATCGGGGTGTCGGGCCTGGCCTTCTACCAGGGCGACCAGTTCCCGCTGTGGCGGGGGAAGCTGCTGGTCACCGCGCTGGCGCCGCGCGAGCTGCGCCTGCTCACCCTGGACGGGGACCGCGTGCTGCACGAGGAAATCCTGCTCAAGACCGAGGGCCGCCCGTACGAGCCGGTGGTGGGCCCGGACGGCGCCATCTACCTGGTCACCGACGCGCCCGGACAGATCCTGCGCCTGACCGCGCACGAGGAACGGCGCCAGTAGCGCCGCCCCGACCCATGCATCCCGACCCCGAAGAGGAGAGAACGATGAGGACGCCCGTTGCCACCCTGCTGGTTTCCGCCGCCCTGGCCGTGCCCGCCGCCACGCCGGCGCAATCGCTGCGTCCGGCCCTGGACTTCGCCACCGCCGACGCCATCCGCGACCATTGCCTCGCGCATGCCGCCCGGGCGGGCCACGCCGTGGCGGTGGCGGTGTTCGACCAGGGTGGAGACCTGCTGAGCTTCGCCAACGACGGCGCGTCGCCGGCCACCGGCGCCGTCGCGCAGTGGAAGGGGCGTTCGGCCGCGATTTACCGCGTCTCCACCGCGACCACCGGCGCCTGGAATGTGCCGACCGCGCCGATGATCGCCACGGTGGAGGGCGGGGTGCCGCTGTACACGGCCGGGGGCGTCGGCATCGGCGGCGTCGGCGTGTCCGGCGCGCCGCCACGGTTCGATGCCGAATGCGGCGCGCGCGCGGCGGAGTCGGTGGGGCTGGCCGCGGCTCCGGGCAGGTAGCCGCGGCTGTGACGCGGGTGGCGGCGCGCGCGCCGTGGCCGCCGTTCCCCCCGCGCGGCGTCGACTGCGGCGCGCAGCCCAAGGGTGAGGGAGCGGGCCGATGGTAGCGGTAACGCGCGGCAGTGGGTAACCTCGGCGGTCCGCGTGCGCGCCGCTGCCGGCGTGCGCATCCAGGCTTTCCCCGGGGAGGGTTTTCATGCCGACACTGCCGTCTTTGGCCTCGTACCGCCGCCTGCTGCGGCCCGTCCTGCTCGCCGCCGCCGCGTTCGCCGCCGCGCCCGTCCCGGCCCAGCCCTCGGGTGGCCCCTACGGGCCGGTGCCACAGCGCTACGAGGTGCCGGCCACGGGCACGGTCTACTACGTCGCGCCCGATGGCGACGCCGCCGCGCCCGGCACCTCGCTGGCGCGCCCGACCACCATCGAAGCGGCCATCGCCCGCGTGGTCACCGGCGATGCCATCGTCATGCGCGGCGGCACCTACCGCACCGGCGGCCTGCAACTGAACCAGGGCATCACGATCCAGCCCTACCTGGACGAACGCCCGGTGCTGAAGGGCACCCGGGTGGCGACCGAATGGGAAGCGCTGCGCGAGAACGTCTGGCGCACCAAGTGGACCACGCTGTTCCCGGCGCAACCGCTGGGCTGGTGGCGCCGCGAACGCGAAGGCATGCGCACGCCGCTGCACCGCTTCAACAACGACATGGTCTTCGTCGACGGCAAGCTGCTGCAATCGGTCGGCTGGGAAGGCGAGCTGGACGAGAACTCGTTCTACATCGACTACGCCAACGGCTACGTCTACATCGGCGTGGACCCGAAGGACAGGCAGGTCGAGATCACCGCGCACGACATCGCGCTGCATCGCCCCTCGCGGCCGGTGCACGGCAAGGAATCGGACCGCAAGGGGCCGACCCTCCGCGGCATCACCTTCACCCAGTACGCCTACCGCGCCATCGACATCGAGGGCAAGAAGCCCTCGACCGGGCCCAACGAGGAGCCGACCGACGACCCGGTGGGCGTCTCGCCCGAATCGGCCCACGGCAAGGAAGTGGTGGGCACGACGCTGGAGAACGTCACCATCAGCTTCACCTCGCGCGTGGCCGGCTACTTCCGCGGCGACGGCCTGGTGATCCGCAACTCGCTGGTCAGCGACACCGGCACCGAGGGCATCTACGTCATCGGTTCCTCGGACGTGTTGCTGGAGCGCAACATCGTCCGCCGCAACAACATCGAGCAGCTCACCGGCTACTACCCGGCGGCGGTGAAGATCTTCAACCAGTCCCACCGGGTGGTGGTGCGCGACAACCTGATCGTCGACCACCCGCATTCCAACGGCGTGTGGTACGACGTGGGCAACGTCGAGGGCGTCTTCGCCGGCAACCACGTCGAAGGCACCCAGATCGGCTTCTTCTTCGAGATATCCAAAGGCGTGACGGTGGCCGGCAACGTGTTCGTGGACAACGAACAGGGCATCCGCGTGCTCAACAGTTCCGGCGCGCGCATCTACCACAACACCTTCCTCGACTCGCCCGTGCTGTTCGACCGCAACGAGCGCAGCGCCCAGGGCGACCATTTCGGCTGGCACCCGCAGACCGGCCCGGACGTGGACGAGCGCGAGGGCCACGTGTTCGAGGGCAACCTGCTGGCCGCCGGCCCGGGCTTCACCGCGCCGCTGCTGCGCTTCGAACAGCCGGCCGCGATGTGCGGCCAGCTGACCCGGCCGATGACCACGCGCGTGGACGGCAACGCCTACGTGCGCGCCACCGTGGGCGACGAGCCGCTGGTGGTGTGGAGCCCGGCGCGCGGCAAGGAATGCCAGGCCGGTTACGCCACGCTGGAGGCGTTCCGCAAGGCCGCCGGCGTGGAGGCGCGGGGCCGCGCCTGGATGCCGTACGCGGGCGCGCTGTTCCGCAGCGTGGAGCTGAGCCGCTTCGAACTGGCGCGGCGCCCGGAAGGCATGCAGGAAGTGCCGGTGGCCGAGGAAGCGCGCAGGGTGCTCGGCTGGGATGCGCCGACGCACGTGCCTGGCGCCTACCCGGCCCCGTAGGCCCCATGTTGCGGGCGACCGCTGCCGGGGCTGGCGGCGGTCGTGCCGCGCTTTGCACGGGCAGGCCCGCCGGAGGGCGGTTCCCGCAAGGCCACCGGGTCGCCGGCAAGCCGGCGCCTGCAGGGCCGGTGCGGAAGCGAAGGCCGCGTATCCGTCACGTGCCACGCTTGTGGAAGTACACGCGCCCGGCTGCCCAGCGCAGGGGCGGCGAGTGCAGCAGCAGGTCGAAGGGCCAGTCGAACTGCATGCGGTCGTAGGCCCAGCGCAGGGCCCGCTTGAAGCGGAAGCGCGGGGCCGCCTCGATGGCCACGCGCTCCGGCTCGGGCCCGCCGTCGCGC